>NZ_BKFU01000009.1:0-85621 GCF_008980265.1 Acinetobacter sp. TUM15064
ATGCATTATGAGAGTTAAAAAATGGAATTAGACCGTTTTGATAAGCAAATTTTAGAAATTTTAAGTAATGAAGATATCAATCTAAACGAATTATCAGAGCGTATTAATTTATCGGTCAGTTCGGTGCATCGTCGTATTAAGCATCTGATTGATAATGCGATTATGACTAAAGTTAAGCGAGATATTAACTATCAAAAACTCGGGTTTAGTTTACATGTTTTACTCCAAGTATCTTTGAGTAAACATGATACCGACACTTTTTCCAAGTTCTTGGAAGAGTTGGAAAGCATTCCTGAAGTGACCAATGCCTTTTTAGTGACAGGGCAGTCAGCAGATTTTATTGTTGAAGTTGTGGCAAGAGATATGGAAAATTACAGTGATATTTTACTCAAACGCATTGGTAAAATTGAGCATGTGGTGGCACTTCATTCAAGCTTTGTGATTAAAGAATATAATGTATTTAACTGTAGCGGTTTGTTGAGTAAGGTTTAGTGTATGCTGAGGTTCTATGCAGCTACTGAGTATCAAGCATCTTGCCATCAAAAATTTGTATACTATCAGCGACAACTTTTAGCTCTCATACCCAAAGCACAGATTGAACATATTGGTTCATCTGCCATTCCTCATGCAGTTTCTAAAGGTGATTTGGATATTTATGTGGCTGTTGATGCTGTAGATTTTGACTCAGCCATCGTTAGTATTTCCAGTTTAGGTTTTGTTGAAAAGCTTGATACTTTAAGAACGCATGAACTGTGTATGCTAGAGTCGCTACAGCAGGATGATGTTGCTATTCAATTGGTTGTGAAAAACTCTCAGTGGCAAAGTTTTTTGATCTTTCGTGATCGCTTGTTGAAAAATCAGAATTTAGTCATGGCTTATAATCAATTAAAACACGACAGCCAGCATTTAAGCATGGATAAATATCGTTGCAAAAAAGCAAAATTTATTGAAAGTGTATTAAATCAGACATAAAAAATGCGCTCCCAAAGTTATGTTTGAGCGCGCATTTTGATCAAGCAAAGATTAGGCGTCTAATTCTGCCAACACCGCATCAGAGAACTCAACGTTGGTATAAACGTTTTGTACATCATCTAAATCTTCCAGCATATCAATCATTTTCATGATCTTTTTCGCTTGGTCGATATCAGAAATTTCAGCTTTTGTTGAAGGGCTCATGACCACTTCAGCATTATCAGATTTTAAGCCAGCAGCAGTTAAAGCATCTTGCACATCACCAAAAGATTCGGGTGTAGTAATGACTAAGATTTCATCTTCATCAACTTCGATATCTTCGGCACCTGCTTCAAGGGCTACGTCCATGATTTGATCTTCTAAAGACACATCTTCAAAAGTGATCTCACCACGCTTTGTGAATAAGAAAGCAACTGAACCATTTGTGCCTAAGTTACCATCTGTTTTTGAGAAACAGTGACGCACATCTGGTACAGTACGGTTTAAGTTGTCAGTCATGGTTTCTACAATAACTGCAACACCACCAACGCCATAACCTTCGTAAGTAATTTCTTTTAAATCGTCGTTATCTTCACCACCAACACCACGTTGGATTGCACGGTTAATGACGTCACGTGTCATATTCACAGAAAGTGCTTTTTCTACAACCGCACGGAGACGTGGGTTGCTTGCAGCATCACCACCGCCAAGCTTTGCAGCAGTTGTTAATTCACGAATAAATTTGGTAAAAAGTTTACCACGGCTAGCATCTTGTTTTGCTTTACGATGCTTAATATTGGCCCACTTGGAATGACCCGCCATGCGAAATATGCTCCTTGTAGATTGGCTTTGTGCCTATCAAATTGTGCAAATTCTACCATAAGCACTTTTTTATGCGAAAGTAGGTGTTTTTCTGAAATGAGTCAGATTAAACAAAAAATAAATAAAATTGTTTGAAATAAAGCCAGTTATTTCAAATTTAGATTGTGAAGCAATTCATTTCAAAAATGAGCCCTTAGACAGAATTAATTTAGACCTAAAAGAGAGGGGCTATTCACATTCTTTTAGGTCATTTAGATGAGCTTATTTGGGATCATTTCTAGGTTCAGGAATTTCGATATCTAAACCAACATGTTCTTTATAAAGTGCTTTAATGAGGGCCAAATCATGATCTAACTCTGTGGGATAGATTTTTCCAAAAATACCCCCTTGTTTGGTTTGCGAATTCGCATACATGAGTACAATAGGGACATTTGCGGCTTTTGCAATATGCCAGAAGCCTGTACGAATCGGTTTACGTGCTTCGCCTGTTTTCGCACGGGTTGCTTCTGGTGCAATCACCAAGTTGAATTTTTCATGTTGAGAAAAGTGTTCAACCATTTGCGATACGATGTCTTTATTTGACTTACGGTCAACTGCAATACCACCAATCGCCTCGAGTAGTGGCTTGATTGGCCCCTTGAATAATTCTTTTTTAATCAGGGTATGGATTTTCATATCGTAGATTTGAAAAATGGCCAGTGATAAAACAGCATCGAGCATAGAGGTATGCTCAAATCCAATGATGACTTGCTTATCTTCTAAAACATTTGGTTCCACATGGTATTTCCAGCCTGCGAGCTTAAATGCAGACTCGCCAATCAGTTTCTTTAACATGAGCATAAATATACAAGTGTTTTTTAAAGTGGCTAATGTCTGCTTGTTTGGCGTTTGAGTCAAGCCCTAACTTAATTTTGATCAGACATTAGAGGTCAGATTTTTCCATTAGTAGGCTAAATAATTATGATTAAAAGGTATGCCATAAGTCTTTATAGATCTTTATTAATAGAAAATAAGTATAATTTTTTTAAAAATACTACTATTCATAATCGAAATGAAAGATTAGACTTTGGTCTAAGAAAAGAGTGTGAACTTTCATACTTTAACTTTGGTGTAACAAAGTTCAGGATTGTTAAAATGACTTATCTTTCGACTTTTTTATGGGCATTTGTCCTTTTCGGTTTGGTTGTTCTGTGGTCGGTTGTTGAATTTTTCATTGAGTCTCGTAAGAAAAAGGAAATCAGTATTTAGTGGTAATAATGTATAAATGCACTGATTTTTGATGCTAGCTATAACTAGCTTGATTGACTTAAAAATTTAATTTTCAATCATCTATAATCGTTAATAGCTCTTATTCTAAATGAGATACTTTGTTAGAGCATCATGTTTAGATGCTTAGAATTTATACTTGCTAGTCATATATAGCGTGTTGGATGTTATGTTCACAGTTATTCAATGCTTAACTTAGCCATATTTTTGTGAGTAGTGAGGCTAAGTGATTACAGTATAGGTTTCTGTAGGAGGGTATAGAAACAATGGGGCACGATCAGTCATGATGGCTTGACTCATATCATTTGAATCTATAGCTGCAAGTTTAGGCAAAGAATTTGTGACAGTTATCATAAAAAATGCCTGAAAATAAGATTTGACAGGAAAATCTAAAGCAAAGATAAATTAGGTCGTGATTCTGAGAATGATGAAGATTAGAAAGGATTGCTTAAATGAAAATTTCGAATCTTTTTTAAATAAGCAGAAACGACTAATACTTGAATTCAAAATGTTTATATAAAAATAGCCAATAAAAAACCACCTAGGATTAATGCACCTAAGTGGTTGTTTTATATGGTGGGCCCACACAGACTTGAACTGTGGACCAACGGATTATGAGTCCGCTGCTCTAACCAACTGAGCTATAGGCCCTAATATCTTGAATTTGTTATATATCAACAAGTTCAAGCGAAATGAATACTAGCGAAGATTTTTTAAAAAAACAAGCTTTTTCATACTTGGTTGTACAGTATCCCAACAATTAGAAGATTTGAATATTAATACGTAAGAAATTTAGAAAATGATGAGTTTTCAATGTTGTTGAATTAATTTATGCATCTAGCAAGTGGTGCTACTAAATTGTTTAGGTCAATACATCAAGTGGAACTAAGTATAGACATTCCTAATTCTGTGCAAATGCAGATTTTATAGGCTCTGACCCGCAATAACTAGCAATAGAAAGGATATAGGGGGCTTTGGCCAAAATCTAATGCACTCAGCCAAAAGGCTCTACTTTCATAATTTTAGACCTTATTTTTTTAGCGGGTGAGAAGTACAGGGTCCTCAATGTTATAACCTGTTTCAAAAGGAATCCCGAGATATTGAACTGTCACCAGTGCTTTTTGTTGATGAGGAACTTTATAAGTTTGCGAAATGCGCAGCCCATTTTTATAGTCCACCGCCTTGTGTATGGGACTTTTCAAATTGATGTATTTCACTTGATATTGATAGCTAAACTTCGGTATTGAGAGTGTAGGGTCATACCAAGAGGGTTCTTTTGAAGTCTTTTTATTGATGACTTGAATTTTAACCTGCTTGGGCGGAATCGGCGCTAAAGCTTTGAGTCGTTTTTTAATTTTTGCAATGTCACGGTCAAACTTCTGACTGTCTTGATCATAGTCAATTTTTTGAGTTTTTGGATTGATATATAAAGATTTTACCTCAATCAGTTTGGAGGGGGTTTGCTGTTGAGTTGATAATAATACAATTGTGGCAAACGACCCCGACCATCTAAATAATGTCGCATCACATAAATTTTCTGATCAGTTTGGTCGAGCCCTAAAACTTCAATATTTTGTGGTCCACCTACAGTTGCAAAACTGTGGCTTGAAAAAAATAAGCTACTGAAAAGTAGTGGATGGATTATTCTCATCACCATGAGGCACCTCATATTTTTTACTGATGATGTTTCACTTTAGCGGTTACAAAATGTAGAAAAGTTAACTTGAGTATAACGCTTTAAGCATTTTGGATACGTTCAATGACCATTTGAGCTACGTTTTTCGTAAGTTGTTCAAGTCGCTCGAGCGCAGTTCCTAGCAACAAATACTGGTAGCTACTTAATGTATTTTGATAATAAATAGCCGTGTAAAAGGTGCCTTCTGGTTTTTCAGGCGTCGCACTTCCTCCAGGTTTCAATAACCCTGTACATGAGACAATGATATCGGCATGACGAAACAGTCGATGACCGTGAATTGCCATAGCTTCAGTGACTTCAATCGACTCTGCTGTATATTGCTGAATCAATGCTGGATCTATTTTTAAAATTTCACATTTGATACTGGGATCGTAACTGACCAGTCCACCGAGTAAAATGTCAGCTCCGCTATGTTTATAAATCGAAAACTGACTGGACAAATAACCAGAACTGGCACTTTCGATAAAGGCAATGGTCAATTTTTTCTGTTCTAGGAGGTTGCAGCATTGTACTAATATTTGCACGTTTTTAACCTCCTGATGTTCATTAGGTTGATCTATTTGGTAGCCTAGTCATAAACACGATACACACCAACAAAACGATTACATGCTTTGTTTTCACTTTTTACAGAAAGAATGGCTTTTTGAAAGTTGAACTGATAATGGCAGTTGTTTTCATTGTCCGTGATGTTTTGTTTCTGATCTGGTGTAGTGTAGGCCAAAAATGAAATGGTTTGAGTCTCTATACGATTATTAGGATTACGGTAGGCGATACCTTCAATCTTAATTTTATCTTTAGACAGTTGATGAACTTGTAGATGTACAGGTTGCTTAGCAATCGTCCCATGTTCAAACTTTAAATAGTGTTGGGTCAAACTTTGATTAAGTGAAGTATAGAAATTCAGATCATCAATTCGAAAGTCCATCTGCTGTTGATAGCAATCTAAGGATTTGCACTGTTGTAGACGGTTCAACCATAGCTGCTGGGTATCGACTAATAAACGCTGTGGGGCATCACTGATTAAAAAAGCAGTCATTGATTGCGTGTCTAATTTGTGCCGAATGTCTTTGAATTGATCACCACAGATCTTTTTAAGACCAGACGATGAAGGAGCGTCACAGTCAATGACTTGAGCATAACTAAAGCTGGTACAAAGACAACTTAGACACACTAAAATACTAAATTTTTTCATAAGTTTTATGTCGGTTTTCAACAGCATGATCGCTTATACTTTCACTATGTTGCGCTGCTTGTAACTATAGCGAAAGAGAAAGCGTGAATACAAGATTTCAATCATTTATTTCTTAAAGGAAACTGAGCATGGTTGCACATATTCGAATAGGACAGGGGCTTGATGTACATGCTTTTGAAGAGGGTGAGTTTGTCACGTTGGCTGGGATTCAGATTCCACATACACACGGTTTGAAAGCACATTCAGATGGTGATGTTGTTTTGCATGCTTTAACAGATGCATTATTGGGTGCGTTGGCTTTGGGGGATATTGGTCAACACTTTCCAGATACAGACCCTCGTTTTAAGGGAGCAGACAGTCGTGTATTGCTTAAACATGTCTATCAACTTATTTTAGACCGTGGCTATCAATTAAATAATGCTGATATTACCGTAGCATGTGAACGTCCGAAGTTAGCGCCGCATAATCTGGCAATGCGTCAAAGTATTGCAGACGTTCTTGATGTCGAAGTTACGCAGATTAGTATCAAAGCAACGACCACAGAGAAACTCGGTTTCACGGGTCGTCAAGAAGGTATTTTATCTACTGCAACAGTGTTGATTTCTCATGCAAAATGATCAGGGTTGATCATCGCAAGTTTTAACTCTTGTGTTGCTTTACGGCCTTGAAGTTGTAAAGCAACAGCATGTGCTAAACCTGTCCATGTGTCATTGGGTTCCCAAATTTGATGCATGGCCTCATGGGCTGTCGGCATATCCATATTCATATAATACTGACGATATAAATACATTAAACTGCTGACGCTGTAGTTCTTCGAACAGTGTACCCAAATGGTTTGTTCTTGAACTAAATGATCAATCATATCTAAGATCAATAAACATTGATCATCAGAAGGCATGTCCGACGAAATAGGTACATGTATATAGTTCAGCCCTAAATCTAAGCAAATTTGATCTTCACTGGGCAAATGATTACTGGCATTACTGAGCGCAAGATTGATCACAGTATTTACACCATACTCTTTAATTTGCTTTAACTGTTCTGCAGTTGGTTGTCCAGAAGTCAGTAAATGCTCGTGGATGAATTGAAAATTCAGGGTTTGGCTTAAGTGAGTTTCAATAGCGTTCATAATTTTTTCTTAATCATAGAATGAAAAACGCCATCCGAAGATGGCGTTTTTTAAACTTATCGGTTTGGTAAAACGTCTTTAAGTGCTTCGTGCATCTCTAGTAATACCTTTTCTGTGGTATCCCAGTCAATACAACCATCGGTTACAGACTTACCATATTCGAGGTCGCATAAGTTTTCAGGAATTTCTTGACGTCCACCTTTAAGGTGACTTTCAACCATAATGCCAATAATAGACTTATTACCATCAATGATTTGTTCTGTAATATTTTTCAGAACAAGCGGTTGGAGGAATGGGTCTTTGTTTGAGTTTGCATGACTGGTGTCAATCATGATTTTCGTACTGACTTTAGCTTTAGCCAATGCTGCTTCAGCATCTGCTACAGAACCTGCGTCGTAGTTTGGCTTGCCGTTACCGCCACGAAGCACTACGTGTGCGTATGGGTTACCTGAAGTACGAATTACAGAAACTTGTCCTTGGTTGTTTAGGCCTAAGAAGTGGTGTCCATGTTTAACAGACTGCATTGCATTCGTTGCAACAGTTAAACCACCGTCTGTACCATTTTTGAAACCTACAGGTGAAGATAAACCTGAAGACATTTCACGGTGTGTTTGGCTTTCAGTGGTACGTGCACCAATTGCTGACCAAGAGATTAAGTCTTGATAGTACTGTGGTGAGTTTGGATCAAGTGCCTCAGTTGCACACGGTAAACCTTTTTCATTTAACTCAACCAGAAGCTTACGACCAATTCGTAACCCTTTTTCAATGTTAAATGAGTCATTCATGTCTGGGTCATTAATGAGACCTTTCCAACCCACAGTGGTACGTGGTTTTTCAAAATAAACACGCATAACGATATAAATGGTGTCTTTAATTTTCTCACTTAACGCTTTTAAACGATCTGCATATTCGTGTGCAGCAATTGGGTCATGAATAGAGCATGGGCCAATAACCATAAAAATGCGTTTATCTTTACCATCTAAAATATTGCGTATTGTTTCACGACCGTGAAGTACAGTTTGATATGCAGACTCAGTGAGAGGCAATTCAGTTTTTAATTCCGCAGGTGTTACAAGCGGATGAATGCTTTGTAAGTTCACGTCATCGATATCGTTTTGGGTAATAGAGTTTGACTGTAGAGTATTCATTGCCGTCACTGGTTCGATCGTATTAAGTTGCTTTATGAGCTGAATATAACACGGTTTAGCTGAGAAAAGGTTATAAAAAAGTCGAATGAATCTTTGAAAAAAAAGTGATGAATCTTGGAGTTATTTTAAATCAGAATGCCTAAACTGAGGCATTCTGATGTGTAGAAATTTGAACGACTTGCGCAGTTTCTGCAGGTTTAACTGGTTTTGCTTTAACAGGATTCAACATAAAGTTTACCCCGAGAGCAAAGAGTGTGATGCCAAGGACTTTGCGAATGATTTTTTCAGGAAGACGCGAGCTAATCAGTGTTCCGACAATAATTGCAGGAATCGAACCCACCAATAACCACATCAGGAGGTGAAAGTCGACATTGCCTGAAGTCATATGACCCAAACCTGCTACAAAAGTAAGGAGGACAGCATGTACTACGTCAGAACCAATAATACGAATCATTGGTAAGTTTGGAAACATAATGACCAAAGCCATAATGCCAAACGCACCAGCGCCAACTGAAGATAGTGTTACGAAGACACCAAGAACCACACCCATTATGACAATGTATTTGCGTTTCTTGCTGGTTTGAAGCTGGACTTTTTCTAAGTCTTCAGTCATGTCTGGGAGTTCATCTTTGCGTAATTTATTGAAAAATTTTTCAATTTGATTACGAAAGACAATCGACAAACCTGTGATGGTTAACATAAAGCCTAAGACCATGGTCAGTACAGCTTTATAATGTGTAGATTGGCTTAAATAGTTGTCGAGTACCCAATGTGTTGCAAAAGAAGCAGGAATACTACCGATTGCAAGCCAAAGTACAATTGGCCATACAATATTTAACTTTTTGGCATGCACAAATGAACCGCAGAACTTAGAGATTGCGGCATAAAGTAAGTCTGTACCAATCGCAATGTGAGGTTCGATTCTAAAAAGACTTATCAGGATAGGGGTCATCAGAGAGCCACCACCGACACCTGTAATTCCCACACAAAAACCGACTAAAACACCTGCGAGAATAAATTCAATTGGACCAAACATTGTTATATGCCAAATATCAAAAACGTGCATATCTTATGACGTTTTAATATAAGCCGTTGTCTTGATTGTTGATTTACTTATTCTAAAAAAAGATATAGCAAAGAATTATGTTTGCTAAGAAGCGGTTTGTGATTTAAACAATATAAGAGTAAATAGCCATAAAAAATTGAGAGCGATCATCCCACGTACAACATAGATGTGACGGGTGATGTGACGTTTCCATTTTTCAAAGTCTGCGAATGTTGAAGTATAGGTCATATCGAAATGCTGCTGACGTGGATCAGGTACAGTGAGCTGATGAATAAAGACCTCTTTTTTGGAATTTTTTAGGTCCCAAAAAACAGGTTGCAAATAATAAATTTCGACCTGCCTTACCGTAAATTGGTGACGATGAACCGATTGGTCACATAGTGTCTGAACAGGTTTTACCACCAATGCGCAGTTTGCGACCCATAAATGATGCTGTTGTTTAAATTTCAACGTACTGATCCTTCCTTTACTGACTTCAATCGTGATTTCATCAAAGATCTTGCTTTGAATCTGAGTAGGAATCCAACTGCTCGGGAAACAAATAAAGACAATCAGGTTTAAAAAGACCGAAATCAGAAGTGTCCAGCCAAAATGATGTTTCGACCAAATCCATAACTGTCGAAGAGGAGTGATGATTTCTTGTTGTGACCAATTTAAAATTGAACGCAAGGTTTTACCCTGTGGAAAGTTGTATAAAGTGCTGATTATTAAACATGTTATAACCAAAAAAGCAGGGTGCTTCAACTTAAATGATTTTGATCAGTCTATAAAATTCTGTTGAGTTTTTTTGTTTATATTGAATCGCACAGCTTTTTATTTAGGTCATGATCTAAATAAGAAGTGTGCGAGTTTAAAATAAATGCTTAGCTAGATTTGGTTGTTTTCTTGGGCTTTAAGTCATTGATGCGCAGAATCAGGATAAAAAGGATAGGGCTTGCAAATATAAAGAAACTAACACTTCCTACACCGCGACCCGTGTATTGAATCAATAAAGTTAATGCTACAGCCAATACAGCAAAAGCAAAATAGCGACAGATTTGATAATGTTCTGCACATTTCGACCAACGTGATTTGTGAGTTTTAGGTCGTTGCTTTTCACTCACCAGAAAAAGGATATAGCAGGATAATGCGATAAGGATCCCAGTAATCATATAGATCATGAATGGGTCTCCTGAGCAGCAGTATTGGCATATTTTTTCTGAATTTTTTGAACTGCTTTTTGTTGAATCGGCTGGATTTTTTGATGTAAGAAAAGAGCCAATATCGCAAGGATGACGATCATAAGATCAACTCGCAAGAACAACCAATATTCATTCAAGTTATGTACATATTGATGGCTGATTAAATAGTAAAGATTGAAAATAGGCAAAGACACACCAAGTAAAATGAATCCCTTTAATTGAGTTTTCCAAAGGTGTTGCTGTGGAGTAAGCAGTGCGATGAATAAACTGAGTAACCAAGTGCCAAAAAAGGCGTAAATCTCATAGTTGGGTTGACCTGCTTCTAACTGAAGTAAACGATTTGTGAACAAATAGCTTAGCATGGCAATTGGCAAGCCAATAATAGCTGCGGTATTGAGACGATTTACCAAATAATGTCCAAAGTGGAAGCTTTGTTTCTTATTTTGTAATTGACGTTTTAAGCTCCATAACAAAAGTCCTGAAGCAATCATGGCGCAACCTAAAAGCCCTGAAAAGAAGAATGCGAAACGTAATAGTGGCTGTGCAAAGTGCGCCATATGTAAGCCATAAACACCATTATTGAGTGTCGCAATCGCACTATTATTGCGTGTATCACCAAGTAGTGCACCAGTTTCAGCATTGAAACTGAGTTGGTCAGGACTACGTGTAATGGTTGAGTCAGTTGACGCAACAAAGTTCACTTGAGCCATGTCCGTATTAGGATGTTTGACCGTGATATTATCAATTTCAGTTTTACTCCAGCGCTGTTCATACTGCTGTATAAAGTAGCCTATGGTTTGCATAGTTGCTGGTGTTGGTTTTATATCTGATGCGATGCTAGTGTTTCGTATTTCATCGAAATATTGAAAGGGTTGTTCCGGGTAGAGTTTTTTCATACCACTCGGCAGAATGAGATAAAAGAAAATGGCTAAACCTGTAAATGTAATAGTGAGAAAAAAAGGCAAAGCAATCACAGAAGTGACATTATGAAAGTCCAAATACGAACGTTGTCCTTTAAATGCCCTTAAGGTAAAGAATTCTGTGAATATTTTTTTATGCGTAATGATGCCTGAAATGAGGATAATCATCATTAAAAACGCTGCGATAGTAACTAGAAGCCTGCCGATAAAATAGGGCACACCGTACAGCTGGTAGTGGAAGCCATAGAAAAATTCACCACCTTGAGTTGCAGATAGGCTGACTTCTTTTGCAGTAGTTGCATCTAAAGTCTTACTTTCATAACCACCATCGGCTTTTTGCCAGTAAATTTTATTGACTGGTGAACTTGTACTTGCCACACCTATATACCAACTTTGTGCATCTGCGGCATTTTGTTGTAAGTATTGATATGCTGACTGTATCGCGGTGTCTTGTTTGACTTGCATGGTGGCAAATTGCGGCTGCATCCACAGATTTATTTCATGACGATAATAGGTTGCAGTACCAGTTAAAAAAATTGCAAACAATAGCCAACCAAATGTCAGACCAAGCCAAGAGTGTAGCCATGCCATTGATTGGCGAACGGATTTTTGCATGGTTTAACCTACGAACTTCAGCATGAGAAAAAAGCATAGACCCAGTGAAAAGGTCACAAGACTTAACTTTTTTAAGGATTGAACACAAAAACTCAAAATAACAAAACAGATAAAAAAAATCAGCGACAAAAAAGCAGCGAGAAAAATGGATTCTGCTTTATCTAAAAGCGGGTAAAAACTGAGAGTCAGTAGTTCAGATAAAATGAATGTGCATAAATAGCCTAAGCCAAATGCAACTAAAAACCGATACAAGACGGATACAGGGTATAGAACTTGATTCATGACTAAACATTTTACTCAGATAATAGCACCTTAGTCTCTAGGCTTTAAAAGCTGAAACCCAGGCGCAATTGAATCAATATTTAAATTTCACAGCAACACTATAATTGGCTGGTGCGCCATAAAAACCCTGTGCATCAGGGAAATTGAATAAATACTTTTCGTCGGTGATGTTGTTCCCATTTGCTTGTAAAGTAATATGGTCATTTAGTTCATAACTTGCCATAACATTTACGAGCGCATAAGCATCTTGTTGTATGGTGCCAGCTTTTTGTGTCACTACACCATTGGTATTTGTTGTCTCAGGAACGTCTAAATAGGTTTTGTCTTGCCACTGTACACCCAAACCTAATTTTAGTTTAGGAATTTGTGGGATTTGATAAGTTGTCAATAAATTAAAAGATTGGGTAGGGTTAAAGGTTCGTGCGTCACCGCCATTGATTAAATCTTTCAAACTTAATATGGTGTAACCAAAGTTTAGGTTTAAGTGGTCGGTAAGTTGCCCAGCTAAGCCAAATTCATAACCCTGCGAGCGTAAGTCGCTGACTTGAGTTTTACGAGTTGTTGGCAGGCCATCAGAGTTGCGTAGGGGATAGTTGCTTTCTTCTGTACGGAAAATTGCCATGGTTGCTGTCAATTTATCATCTAGCCATGAGCTTTTTACACCGATTTCATAACTTTCCCCCTCAATTGGCTTATTAATACCACCATCTAATGCTTTGGTTGTTTGAGGTCTAAAAATTGAAGTGTAGCTCATGTAACCTGTATATTCAGGTGTAAAGTTATAAGTTAAGCCAGCATAAGGTAAAACTTTATTTTCATCATAAATTGTATCTGCACCATAGCTTGTGCCCTTACTTTCAGCTTGTACATAGTTTGCACCTAAAAGAAGCCTTAAATCATCGTTTAAATGCAGACGTGTTGCTGCATAAAAACTTTGATTTTTTTGCTTCATATGCATTTCACCACTAGTTTGTGATAAATCCCAAGTCGGTTCATCTGGTGTCCAGCTGGCTAAATCTGTTGTGTTGTGATTGCTGTAACTACCGCCATAACCCAGTTCATTACTGTCATTCTCAGACCATGAGTACCCGAAAACAGCCTCATGACGTTGTCCCAATAATGGATAGGTTCCTGAAAAATTAAGATTGGCTTGACGAGCTTTATTGTCATCCACATATATACCAGGCCATAGGTATACGCCTGAAGTTCCATCGGCACTTGGGTTGCCAGATAAAAACAGAAGTTTTGAATCTCGTGTTGTATGCTTTTCATCATAAGATAGTTTTGCAACCCAATCACCACCAATTTTTTGCTGTAATTCAGCGAAATAATTTTTGATATTGGTATCCCAATAGGTCCAATCTGGACTGTAATTGTAATTTCTTGAATAACTTAACTGCTCACCTTCTGTATTGATGAGAGGGTTTGCACCCCAGTTATTACCATTTGATTTATTATTGGTTTCAGTATAACCCGCGGTAAATAATGTTGAACTGGTGATATCTGCTTCAATAATTGCACCGAAGCCGTTTTTCTCAAGCTCATAGTTGTCTAAATAACTGTCACCTGTTTGTTCATAACCAAATACACGTCCACGTATTTTTCCGTCTTCTGTTAATGCCGAGGACACATCTGCTTCATAACGTTGTGTATTCCAAGAGCCATAACTTGCATTGAACGATGCCTGTAATTCTTGTGTAGGGCGTTTTCGAATCATATTAATACTTGCGCTTGGATCACCAACACCATTATTCAGTGCGTCAGCACCTTTTACTACTTCTATTCGATCAAATAAAAAACTGTCAGGGTTATCATTGTTATAATTATAGCTTTCGAGTGGAAAGCCCACACCATCAACAAGTACATTTGAAATCTCAAAACCACGAGCAAGATAGGTTGTACGATCAGTTTCTTGGTTGCTGACAATAACACCAGGGACGTTCCGTAAAACATCACGGGTACTATTGAGTGCAAAATCATCAAGCTGTTGCCGTGTAACTACATTCACAGTTTGTGGGGTTTCTTTGAGCGGTATGTTTAGTTTAGTTGCACTCGATGAATTTTTAACAATATACGATTTCGAGCGCTCAGAGTTTTGTTCTGCCTGTTCATCACTTGCTTGCACAGTAATCGTTGCTAAATTTTGCGCATCTTGTGCAAGGCTATATTGAGCACTAAAAATAGCTAAGCTAATAATTGATAACCTAAAGCCATGAGATTGGATGTTCAACATTGATTAATGCTAATGAGAATAATTATTGATAAGTTTATTGTTTGCTGAGATTGTTTACAAGTTCTTCACAATTGAAAAAATAAATCGAAAAATTTTGTTTGATAGATTTGAAGCGCAGTATTTAGTGTATTTAGATTTTCTTTCATTATCGTAGTCTTTGCTATTCCCAGATTGGGCCAACATAGTCGCGCCAATCTAAAAATGGCTATGTTATGATGTATGGGTTGAAAAATAAGGACTAATGCTTTGCAAAACCGGAAACTTAAAATTGGAATCGTAGTGGGTGAGGTATCAGGGGATACTTTAGGTGCTCAACTTATTCGTAGTTTTCGTGAGCAAGGAATTGATGCAGAATTTGAGGGTATTGGTGGCCCACAAATGCTTGCAGAGGGTTTTAATAGCTTTTATCCGATGGATATTTTGTCAGTTATGGGGCTGGTTGAGGTTCTTAAAGATATTAAAAAACTTTTTGCAGTGCGTGATGGGCTGGTAGAGAAGTGGACTGCTCATCCTGTCGATGTATTTATAGGGATTGATGCGCCAGATTTTAATTTGCGTCTTTCAAAAAGTTTAAAGCAAAAACAACTGCCCATAAAAACAGTGCAGTACGTTAGTCCTTCGGTTTGGGCATGGCGTCAGGGACGAGTGCATGGCATCAAAGCCTCAATTGATTTGGTGTTGTGTTTGTTCCCGTTTGAAAAAGCATTTTATAAAAAATGGGATGTTCCCGCTGCATTTGTAGGACACCCCTTGGCCAGCCAATTACCTCTAGAAAACCCAATTTTACAAGCCAAAGAAGAACTGGGTTTAGATCTGAGTCAAAAGCATATTGCTTTACTACCGGGAAGCCGACGTGGTGAAATTGAAAAGCTCGGTCCACTGGTTTTAGATGCTGCAAAATTACTCTACGCCAAATATCCAAACTATCGCTTTGTGATACCGGCAATCAATGATGCGCGTAAGCAACAAATCGAAGCTTTGCTTAAGCAGTATCCAAAAGCACTGGTCGACCAAATTGATTTGCTTGAAAACTCAGGCACCGAGTCTAAAATTGGACGCCAAGTGATGAATGCAGCCAATATTGTGGCATTAGCTTCTGGTACAGCAACCTTAGAAGCTATGTTGTTACACCGACCAATGGTGACCTTCTATAAGTTGAATTGGCTCACCTATCATGTGGTGAAATTCTTGATCAAGATTCAATATTATTCATTGCCGAATATTATTGCAGGCAAGAAAGTGATACAAGAATTGATTCAAAAAGAGGCAACGCCTGAGAAATTGGCGGCTGAAATTGAAAAATTAATGAATATTGAAACGGCGCAGATTCAGGCCATGCAACACATTACGATGCATAAACAGTTACTTGCAGGCAATAGTGAAAATCCTGTTGAGGCGATTTTAAATATTTTAGATTAATTTTCTTTAAGATATAGCGATAGTACAGTGAGAAACAACCCAAACGTATTTGGGTTGTTTCTTTTTACGTTAAGGTTTTAGTCCAATAGCTTTGGCACGAGCAGCGTGTAACTTTTTATAACTGTCGATTAAACGTAAGTGACGGTCTAAACCTTCAAGCTTCATACTGGTTTCTGTTAAACCATAGAAACGAATACGACCTTCAACTGTGCCTATTACCGCATCCATACGTTCATCACCGAACATACGACGGAAGTTGGCTTCATATTCTTCCAGTTTCATGTCGTCATCTAACATCACTTCGAGCACGACATTCATACACTGGTAGAACAGACCACGTTCAACGGTATTGGTGTTGTATTGTAAGAATGCTTCAACCAAGTCTTTTGCTTCCTCAAACTGCTCTAATGCAAGATAGATGAGTAGTTTAAGTTCAAGCAGAGTCAATTGCCCCCATTCGGTATTGTCATCAAATTCAATTCCGATCAACGTCTTGATTTCAGTATAGTCGTCTAGCTCACATTCTTCTAAACGTTCAACCAATGCTTCGAGCTGCCCGTCGTCTAAACGGTGTAAGTTGAGAATGTCTTCACGGTAAAGCAGCGCTTTGTTGGTGTTGTCCCAAACCAAGTCTTCAACCAAGTAGATTTCTGAATAACCTGGTACCAAGATACGGCAGGCTGTTGCACCCAAATGTTGGTAAATGGCCATATAGACTTCTTTGCCCATATTTTCCAAAATACCGAACAGCTCATCAGCTTCATCAGCATTTGAGTTTTGGCCTTGATTGGTAAAGTCCCACTCGACAAAGTCATAGTCCGATTTAGCACTAAAGAAGCGCCATGACACTACACCACTTGAGTCAATAAAGTGCTCAACAAAGTTATTGGGTTCGGTGACTGCATTTGAGCTAAATGTTGGGCGAGGTAAGTCGTTCAGACCTTCAAAACTACGACCTTGCAGTAGCTCAGTTAAGCTACGCTCAAGCGCAACTTCAAAGCTTGGGTGTGCACCGAAAGACGCGAATACACCACCTGTACGTGGATTCATTAACGTCACACACATGACAGGGTATTGACCGCCTAGAGAAGCATCCTTCACCAGTACAGGGAAACCTTGCTCTTCTAAACCTTGAATGCCCGCTAAAATGCTAGGATATTTCGCTAAAACCTCTTGCGGTACATCTGGCAGGGTCAGTTCACCTTCCAAAATCTCACGTTTAACCGCACGCTCAAAAATTTCAGACAAACACTGTACTTGTGCTTCAGCTAAGGTGTTTCCTGCACTCATCCCATTACTGAGGTATAAGTTCTCAATCAAGTTTGATGGGAAGTAAACCACTTCAGCATCAGACTGGCGAACAAAAGGCAAAGCGCAAATACCGCGCTCAGTTTTCCCTGAGTTGGTGTCGTATAAATGCGTACCTAACAGTTCTTCTTCAGGGTCATAAATTTCAAGCGTATATTCATCCAGTACGCCTTCTGGCATTTCACCATTTGGACCTGGCATGAACCATTTTTCATCTGGATAATGCACAAACTCGGCATTAGCAATGTCTTCACCCCAGAACTGGTCGTTATAGAAGAAGTTACAGTTCAGACGTTCAATGAACTCACCCAGCGCAGAAGCTAAAGCACTTTCTTTGCTTGACCCTTTACCGTTGGTAAAACACATTGGCGATTGTGCATCACGAATATGTAAAGACCACACATTCGGCACAATGTTACGCCAAGAAGCGATTTCAATTTTCATGCCTAGACCAGCTAAAATACCTGACATATTGGCAATAGTTTCTTCTAAAGGCAGGTCTTTACCTGCAATGATGGTGCTGTTTTCAGAAGCAAGGCTTGGAATAAGCAGGGCTTGTGCATCGGCATCAATGCTTTCTACTTCTTCAATAATAAACTCAGGACCTGTTTGAATGACTTTCTTAACCGTACAACGGTCGATAGAGCGCAAAATACCTTGGCGATCTTTTTCTGAAATATCCGCTGGGAGCTCAACTTGAATTTTGAAAATTTGTTTATAGCGGTTTTCAGGGTCAACAATGTTGTTTTGCGACAAACGAATGTTGTCGGTTGGGATGTCACGTGCCAAACAGTACACTTTGACAAAGTAAGCCGCGCAAAGCGCAGAAGATGCTAAAAAGTAGTCAAATGGACCGGGTGCAGAGCCATCACCTTTGTAGCGAATCGGTTGATCGGCAATGACTGTAAAATCATCGAACTTCGCTTCTTGGCGAAGATTATCGAGATAGTTAACCTTGATTTCCATGCTGGCACCTAAATTTTCCTATATGTCAGCATGGACATATAAGAGATAAAACATTGAAAAATAAGCCGAATCACGGATGAAAATTGGACTTAAAAAAGTGTGGCTAGAGCGAAAAAGAACAAACAAGCAGTGGTTTGAAGCCATCTCTAGCAAGGATGCGGGATATTATAGTGTGATTTTCACAAGATGCTAATCTTTGTCTGCAAGTTCAAGGTATTTATCTGGGCACAGAAAGACATAAGTAGAGTGAAGATTGCTATTAAATCATTACGGACGAGCATTCTAAGTTGGGTTTGGATGATTTCTATATTGGCTTGGGCTCATTTGATACTGTCGTTTAAAGCTTTGGCTAAAAGCCGTTTCTGAGTTGTATCCGACCCGATGTGCAATTTGTTGAATTGTGCCTTGTCCATTGCGCAGGTATTGGGCGGCTAAACGCAGACGATGTTGTTGCAAATAAGCCAAAGGGCTGGTGCCTAAAATTTGGCTAAACAATGTGGCAAATTTAGATCGTGACATACAACACTGTTCTGCAAGGGACTCAACTGTCCAAGGCTGTGCAGGTTCCGCATGAATTTTAGCAAGGGCATTGGAGAGTTCAGGATGAGATAAAGCACTCAGCCAATTGTTCGAGTCTTGCAGCGCGTCAATATAATCACGTACACATTCAATTAATAAAATACTGACCAAATGATCCAAAATTTTGTCGCGACCCGGGCGTATGCGTTGGACTTCTAGAGCGAGAAACTGCAATCCAATTTGCAACCATTCAGGCACTGTGCTGAGGTCTTGGTGTTGCAGGTGAATAAATGCGGGTAAGGCTTGTACCAACGGACGCGCCATAATAGGGTCCATATGTGCATGTAAGGCCAAGATTACGGTTTTTTGTTGTGTCGCATCACTTCCAAAAGTGACTTCTTTGTGTTGGTTTTGAGCAAATAAGTCAGAAATATCGAATACTTCTAATAGTTGGTCTTTGCTTGACGACCGACATTCATGACTTGGCCCCGAAGGGAGTAAGATCAGATCACCTGCTTCCGCTCGTATGCTTTGTTTGTTTTCTAGGTAAATATTGAAATCACCTTGTAATACCGCATAGGCCATCATTGTGGATTGTTCGCTATAGCGAAAAGCCCACTCACCATACGGTTTAAGGTAGAGGTACTCAGATTGGTTGAGGTGTATATCTTCAAAAATTTTACTTAAAGCATCCATACGTTACGATTTCTATTCTTTATTTTTGGGTCTTGATATTTGATTTAGGGTCAATTTTAGTCATTTGAGGTCAAGGACGATTACGCTGTTTTCTTGGACGTTAGCAACTGTTTTTTATGTCCCATTTCTAGAAATATAAAGGCATAACAAGAAAATTGGAAGAATGGTAATGAATGCATCAGTGAAAATGACGAATTCTAGCGTAGTCGTTAAAAATGCAGCAGGGATGGATAAAAAGCGTTTTGGCTGGCTCTTGAGTCCTGGGCTTCCTGTGATTGGCATGGGCATTTTAGCAGGCTATCATTTTGGTCCAAAACCCACTAAGAAAATATTTGCCTTAGGTGGGCCACTATTATTACATGTCATCATTCCAGCGGTCGATGCTTTGGTTGGTGCAGATGAGAACAATCCTTCAGATGATGAAATTAAGGTCTTGGTGGATGACCCGTACTATGACCGTATTGTGAAATTGTTCATTCCGCTACAAATGGCAGCCAACCTGTTTGCAGGTTATGTGGTGACCCGCCAAAATGTATCAATGCTCGACCAAATATTATTGGGTGTCTCCATGGGGGCAATTAATGGAGTAGCAGTAAATACAGCACATGAGTTGTGCCATCGTCCTAAAAAATCAGATCATTATTGGTCACATATGACTTTAGTGCCGTTGGTCTACAATCATTTCCGTATAGAGCACCCCTATGGACACCATAAACGTGCTGCGACGCCAGAAGATCCTGCTTCATCGAAAATGGGGGAGACTTTTTATGAGTTTTGGCCGCGAACTGTTTTGGGTGGATTGAAGTCGGCGGTTGAAATTGAACATAAACGCCTAAAACGCAAAGGCCTGTCATTCTTTTCCAAAGAAAATGAACTGTTTCATGGATGGGCAATGAGTGCGGGCTTTCATGCAACCATGTTGAAATTGTTTGGTAAAAAAGTAGCGCCATATCTGGTGACACAGGCATTTTATGGGGTGAGCCTGTTTGAAATTATTAATTATATTGAACACTATGGTTTAAAGCGTAGCCAAAAAGAAGATGGCAGCTATGCGCGAACCATGCCTGAACACAGCTGGAATAATAACAACATTGTGACGAATTTATTCTTATATCAGTTACAACGCCATTCAGATCATCATGCCTATCCAACCCGCCCATTTCAGGCATTAAGACATTTTGATGAAGCCCCAGAGCTACCGAGTGGTTATGCCACCATGTTGATTCCAGCGTTAATTCCAAAGCTGTGGTTTAAAATGATGGATCAACGAGTGTTTGATCACTACCAAGGTGATTTGACCAAAGCCAATATCTTGCCTAAGCGCCGTGCTCAAATCTTTAAGAAATTCGGATTAAGTGCTGACTAAACTGCAATATTTCAGCGATAACAAGCTGAATACATAGTTGACATCGAACTTACAGTCATTGCTTTACTGAGTGCTTGTAAGTTCGATGCTCATGAAAGGCCTACCGCTAAACATTCCTTTTTAAAAGGCTTATACTGCGATGTATGTAATGAAAATATTGAACAGTAATGACACCAGCAACCAAACTTTTGAAAGCCAATAAAATCGAATTCTCTATTCATGAATATGAGCATGATGCCAATGCCAAAAGCTTCGGGCTCGAAGCTGCGGAAAAATTAAACTTACGTGTCGAAGAAGTGTTTAAAACACTGTTAGTGACCGATGAAAAAAACTATTTTGTTGCAATTCTTCCTGTACATCATCAGTTGAACTTGAAAAAAGTGGCGCAGGCTGTAGGTGCCAAAAAACTAAAAATGTCCGATCCTAAAGATGCAGAACGACTGACAGGTTATTTGGTCGGAGGGATTAGTCCTGTAGGGCAGAAAAAAAGGTTAAAAACTGTAATTGACCAAAGCGCAGAACAGTTGGAAAAACTATATGTCAGTGGCGGTAAACGTGGATTGGATATCGGTTTAAAGCCTCAGGATTTGGCCAAAGTACTTTCTGCTAGTTTTGCTGATTTGTTGGATGAATAAACAGCGAATCTTGCGTTTACTTTTAGTTTATTTTAGAGCCCATTCAGGTCATCTGAGTGGGCTTTTTTCAATCTAAAATAGAGAAAATTTATAGTTCAGATCAATTATAAATTCATAAACTATCATTTAAAGCTATGGTGTAATTTCGTATACTATATATTTAAAAAACTGATTAACAATTTAAAATAAATATAAAACAATACTTTATGTTGTTTTTTTGGTGTTTTTTTCAAAAGTAAACAAAATTGCAAAGATAAATGATAATAATTATCATTAACATGCTTTACAGCGTTGGCCAACGTGAACACCTTTAAGAAACATAATTACATGAAATGAGCTTGAAATAAGCTTTTATAAGAGGATATGGTCAGATGAAAGAGCAAGCCAATCGCTTGGCGATGCAACATCTAGTCAATGCATACTCACAAGAAACAGGCAATTCTAATTTGCTTGAGAAGTATCAACAAAACTCAACTCAACTCGCGTTTAGCCAAGGTTTGACGCTGTTATCTTTACCACTCAATTTAATCCAAGCGCAGCTTTTTGTTCCGTTAAGCTATGTCAGCCGTG
Source organism: Acinetobacter sp. TUM15064 (assembly GCF_008980265.1). Lineage (NCBI taxonomy): Bacteria > Pseudomonadati > Pseudomonadota > Gammaproteobacteria > Moraxellales > Moraxellaceae > Acinetobacter > Acinetobacter sp. TUM15064. The sequence continues at coordinate 21,981 of NZ_BKFU01000009.1, forward strand.
TTGGGCGACATCGTATTGCTGCTTTGCCTCAAATTTTTCAAAAAGGTCAGAAGCTTAACTTTAGCTCAGTTGCAATGGTCAGTCTGCTACTAGAAGAGTTGGTTCAGCAAACCCAAGGTCAAGTAGACGCGGCCTCATTATTAGAGCGTTGGATCCAAAGCCGTGATGCTTTACAACAGTTTTTAAATATTCGAGCAGATGATTTTGATGAGCTTGTTCAGGCTGAGCAAAGTTTTATCGCATCTGAACAAGCTTTGATTTTAGGGCATAGCATGCATCCTGCGCCAAAAAGCAGAACAGGCTTTGTACATGAAGACTGGCAGAAATATTCACCTGAAGCCAGAGGACAAACTCAACTTCACTATTGGCTAGTGGCACCCGAATATATTGCTGAAGGAACAGCACTTGAGAACCCTTTTTCAGAGCAATTGAAGCAAGAAATTCAATGGCATCTCTCAGAAGCCGAAAGTGTCACGCTGTCTACCTATGCACATTATAAATTATTACCCTTACATCCGTGGCAAGCCCGCTATTTACAAAGTAAAGCGTGGTTTAAACATTTAAAAACGAAATTGAAAATTATCGATTTGGGTGAAAAAGCCTGGCTCTTCTCACCAACAACATCTGTTCGCACTCTAGCTAGTTTTAGTGCGCCGTGGATGCTGAAACCTTCGCTTTCAGTGATGATTACCAACTCTATACGTGTCAACTTAGCCAAAGAATGCCATCGCGGTGAAATGACGCATCGGCTTTGGCATAGTGAATTGGGCCGAGATATTTTAAAACAATGCCCAAGCCTAAAAGCGGTCAATGATCCTGCATGGATTGCTCTACAGCTGGATGGTGAAATTATTGATGAAACAATCTGTATCGTGCGTGATCAGCCATTTGATCTAAAACAGCAAGTGACATGTATTGCTTCATTATGTCAGGACCATCCTATAAAAGAACGCAATCGTTTTAACGCATTATTTGAGCAAATCGCAGTTCAACACAGGCGAGATGATAAAATACAAATTGCCCACGACTGGTTTAAGGCTTTCTTAAATATCAGTCTGAGCCCACTCATGTATGTTTATCATCGTTACGGAATGGCCTTTGAGTCGCATCAACAAAATGTCTTGGTTGAGTTAAAAGATGGTTGGCCAGAGTTGCTGTGGCTACGTGATAATCAAGGCTTTTATTATATCGAAGAGTTTGCAACTGAAATTTTACAACAGTTCCCAGAGCTGAATGACAAAGCTCATGCGGTTGGACCAAAGGCATTTGTCGATGAGCGTTTTAGTTATTATTTTTTTGGTAATACCTTATTCGGCATTATTAATGCCATTGGTGCAACAGGCTATGTAAGTGAACACGATTTACTTACAGTGCTTCAGCAACATCTATTGGAGCTTTTAAAACAATATCCAGAGAGTAGTTTAATTCAGAGTTTGTTGTATCAGCAGACTTTACCCTATAAGGGCAACTTGCTGACCCGATTATATGAACTAGATGAATTAATAGCAGCTGTTGAAAATCAGTCGGTCTATATTCAGTTAGCCAATCCGTTATGTATCAAACAAGAGGATGCTCTCTATGCTTGATTTTATTGCGATTGGCCTAGGGCCATTTAACTTAAGCCTTGCCAGTCTGTTGCATGAAAAGACGGAATTAAGCTATCTGTTCTTTGAGAAAAAAGCGCAGTTCGACTGGCATGCAGGTATGCAACTCCCCAATACAGTTTTGCAAGTTCCATTTATGGCAGACTTGGTGTCGATGGTCGATCCGACCAGCCCGTTGAGTTTTTTGAATTATTTAAAAACACAGCAGCGCTTATATAAATTCTACTTTCTTGAACAGCAACACATTCCACGTAGTGAATACAACCATTATTGCCAATGGGTGGCAGATCAACTCAGTCATATTCAATACCAATCAACAGTTAAGGCCATTTATGCTAAAAGTGAAGGTTATGAGGTCGTGGTTGAACAAGGTGGCCGTTTTATCCGTTACTTGTGCCGAAACCTAGTAATTGGTTCAGGTAACTTGCCTTATTTACCTGATTGTTTACATAAGTTACAGCAGCAAGTTCCTGAGAAATGTATTCATTCATCAGACTATTTGACACATCAAAAAGAAAAACTAAAAGGTAATGTCGTGGTCTTAGGTTCTGGCCAGTCTTCTGCTGAGGTTTTCTTGGATTTGTTCGATCAGCAGTATCAACATGATCGTACCAAAATAGCAGACTTCAAGTTGCACTGGCTGACGCGTTCCAATGGCTTTTTCCCGATGGAATATGCCCCTTTGGGGTTGGAACATTTTAGCCCGAACTATACCCAGCATTTTTACACGCTTTCGGAGTCACAAAAAGCTGCGCAGTTAAAAGATCAAGCGTTGTTGTACAAAGGTATTAGTGCCAAAACCATACGAGATATTTACCAAAGGCTCTATCACCGTAGTATTGCATCTACCCCGCAAAAAACACATTTGCATGCTCAAATTCAGTTGCTTGATGCTGAGTTGATGGAAAGTCAGCACATCAGATTAAGTCTTGAACATACGGTAACTCAACAGCGCTTCTATATGGATGTTGACTTTGTGGTTGCATCCACAGGTTATTACAGCCCTGAGTTTCCATTTTTGAAATATTTAAAACCTTTGATTGCAACCGATCAAATGGGGCGCTGGAAAGTCAGTCAAGATTATCGTTTACAGCATAGTGCAATGGGCGAAATTTTTGTGCAAAACCAAGAGATGCATAGTCATGGTGTTGGTACACCAGACTTAGGACTTGGTGCATTTCGAGCAGCGATGATTGCCAATCAATTGCTCGGTTATCAGCTCTATGAAATAGGAAGTAATGAGCAGACTTTCCAGCACTTTAAACCTGAGTTAAACCCCGAAGTGTATGTGCAGCATGGCATATCCACTCAGAGGGTATCAGTTTCAGTTCATTCTTTATCCAAGTCCAAAAATACTGAACAGCAAAAAATACAAACAGGTCTACATCCATCTATGACGGCCTATACATTCGAGAAAATAATATGAACTTTGCACAACTTCAAGTGAATCAGAAACAGTGGCGTTCAGCAGGACAGCGTTTAATCGAAATGGCGATTGCTGAATTTTTATATGAAGAAATTATTCAAGTGACTCATTTAAGAGACCACAGCTATCAACTTCTTTTGGATGATCAAAGCTATACCTTTAAAGCTCAGAACTATTTATTGGGACATTGGCAAATTGAGGAGGGTTCGGTACGCGAGTTGGGTGCGGTTGAGGATATTCCTGCATGGAACTTACATACTTTTATTCGCGCCTTTTCAAATCAAACTGAAGTTAAGCCTTTTACTAAGGCGTATTTGATCAAAGAAATGAACAATACATGGTTAGCTGAAGCGCATTTATTTGATGAAAGTCGTTTAAGCAGTGCAGCGGTATTGACCGCATCTCATCATGAAATTGAAGGCATGTTGCGTGGTCATCCGTGGTTGATTATGAGTAAAGGTCGGATGGGTTTTGGTTATGATGATTATTTAAGTGCTGCGCCAGAACTTTCTCCAACTGTAAAAGTACTGTGGCTAGCAGTCCATCGTGATCTAGCGGAATTTCGCTCTACCAAAGAGTGGCAAGCGGGGACACTCTATCAACATGAGTTAAGTGCAGAACAACTCACAAATTTTGAACAACAATTACATGACAGAGGCTGCTCTTGTCGTGACTATTTCCTCATTCCCGTACATGCATGGCAGTGGCACCAATGGTTAATGCCAACGTATGCTAATGAAATTGTAGATCAGCGTATTATCGAGTTGGGTATTGGAGACGATGACTACGTGCCGATGCAGTCGATTCGTACGCTTTGCAACATTAGTCAGCCTGAGCGGCATTATGTCAAATTACCAGTCAGTATTTTCAATACCGCAGTGTATCGAGGATTGCCATCTAAACGGAACATCGCAGCCCCAGCCGTCACAGCTTGGCTAAAGCAGATTCAATCTCAAGATCCAGACTTAAAACAGTCAGGTGTTGCATTCTTAGGTGAAGTCGCAACATTGACCATCCATCAGCCATGCTTTGATGAGATTGAAGGCGCGCCGTATCAGTTTAAAGAACTGTTTGGATGCTTATGGCGTGAAAGTATAGACCCAGTGATTGGAACTGGTGAACAGGCACTTTCGCAAGCAGCTTTGTTACATCGAGACATCAACGGACAGTCAATATTAGCTGTGTTGATTCAGGCCTCAGGTTTGAGCCCATTACAGTGGTTAAAACGCTTTGCTGAAGTATCTATTACTCCACTCTTAATTTGTTTGTACAAATATGGCTTGGCTTTTTCTCCACATGGGGAAAATACCATGCTGATTCACACCAATGGCGTACCGCAGAAAATGGTGCTGAAAGACTTTATTGATGATGTCAACTTGGTCGATGAAGACTTCCCAGAGTTGGCAGGTTTACCTATTGAGGGACAAATTTTACTGCGACATCCTGCGCAGGAACTCAGTCATTTTATTTTCACTGGGCTGTTTATGGTGCATTACCGCTATATCTGTAATGTATTCCTACAAGACTACCCTGAGCATAGTGAAGTTGAGTTTTGGCAGACTATTTCATCAGTGATTGAGACGTTTCATCAGTCGCATCCAGAGTTGGCAGAACGTATTGAAAAATTTGCCATGTTTAGAGCAGAGTTTGAAAAGATTTGTTTAAACCGTGTGCGCTTATTTACCACCAGTTATAACGATGAGGCAGAACGTCCTGTCCCTGTATTTTTAGATCCAATTGCTAATCCTGTCAGCCCTGAAACCTTAAAACGCTGGTCAGAACAGGTGGCGAAATCAACTGATGATACAACTACAAAGCGTATCGCATCGTAAAACACTAAAAAATTAGAAGGCTTCCCCATGAAAACACTGTCACAGCAACTTCCCGATTTTTATGAATACTATGAGAATGAGACGCAATTTTACCTACGTCAAGTGCAGTATCCAGAGGATTTAGCATTGTTACATAAATGGATGCATGAGCCCCACGTTATACCGCAGTGGCAGCTGAATAAGTCTGAAATCGACCTTGCTGTTTATTTTGAAAAAATGCTGGCTGATGATCACCATCGGTTGTTGATCGTAGGGGTAGATGGTCAGGATGTGGGTTATACCGAAATCTATGAAGGCAAGCGTGACCGCCTTGGGCGTTATTACGATGGCGATGCTTTAGACCTTGGTTGGCACTTACTGTTTGGTGAAAAGTCAGCTTTCGGCAAGGGCTACTTGCGCCCAGTAATGCGCTTGTTGGGTTTTTACATTTTTGAGAATGCGCCATCCGAAAAAATTGTTGGTGAGCCTGACCATACTGTTAAACCTTATGCAGCAGTAGTGGAAGAAATGTGCTATGAGGCACAGCGCCTAATTCCGATGCCTGAAAAAACAGCCATGTTGTATTACTGCTTTAAACATAAATTCTATGAAAAATTTGGAGGGTATTTAACTCATTCAACTGCATTTATGCAAAACCACAACCCACTCAATAGGACTGAGGAATTTACATGAGCTATAGCTCAGAACATATACACATCATGAATATGCGATTTTCGGAGGATGTTACAGTCGCCGAATTTGAACAATGGCTCAGCCAAATTGAACGTTTTTTCTTAAAGAAACAAAACTTTGCTTTGGTCATGCAAACCGACGTTGGCACGGAATTTCCGGAAGAATACCGTCAATTGCAAGCGGCTTGGTACAAAACATACAAACAGCTTTTTTTTCAATATTGCTTGGGTTTAGTCCGAATTGCACAAGACCCGGCAGATCAACAACGACTGAATACACCCGCACTGCATGCTGCGTGGCGGGTGCCTTATTACGTCACGCTTGATCATTCTGATGCACTGCAATGGGCAGTGCAGAGGTGGATATGCAAAACCTAAATTCACAAAGAGCAACACGCCAAATCTCTGCTTTGAGCCTAGCCGTTGTTATTGTTTTATATCTGGCGCATGCCTTGCCTTTGTATTTTTACAATGTGGCATTACCCGCTATTTTGCGACATCAGGGGGTGGATTTACGTTGGATTGGAATGTTGTCACTGCTTTATATTCCATGGGCTTTTAAATTTTTATGGGCACCACTGATTGACCGACTCTATATCAAGAAGTTAGGGAAACGAAAAACATGGTTGCTTTTTACTCAAATAGCATTGGTTCTTGGCGTTCTGGCCTTGGCTTTTACCCAGTTCTCTTACGGATTGATCGTATTTGTTGTGATTGGTTTATGGATCTCAAGCTTTGCTGCGACTCAAGATATTGCTATTGATGGCTATACCGTTGAAGCTTTTTCAGAGTCTGAATACCGTCTAGGCAGTATGGCACAAAGTATTGGGGTCGCTTTGGGGAGTATGTTAGGTGGTGCGGCAACATTATGGTTGTACCAATATTACGGCTGGGAAAGCGCATTGGTGTGTTTAGCACTTATGACAGCATTGACCATGTTTGCTGTTTTTTACATTCAAGAGAATGCAAGTGAACAGACGAATATCGCTAAACAAGCTCCAAGCTTAATCCGTGCTTTTAAACGGCCAGAGATTTTATCGGCCTTAGCACTGATTTTGTGCTATCGCGTGGTTGAAGCACCTGCAATGGCGATGCTCAATCCGATGCTCATTGACCAAAAATGGACGCTTGCTCAAATTGGGGTGCTGATGTCTGTGATTGGTGCAGGCGTGGGTTTGCTCGCTGCCGTTACGGCAGCATTTCTTCTGAAAAAGTTGCAAGCTACTCAGTTGCTTATTTGGGCGGGGTGGTGTCGAACGGTGTTGTATGGAGTGATTGGCGCAGCCATTGTTTTGGGCTGGTTAAACCAGTGGCATTTACTCTTGGGGGGATTTGTGATTGTCATGCTTGCGATTCGTTATGTAGCAATGACTTCACTCTATGCCTATTTCATGCAGAGCAGTTCTAAAGAACAGGCAGGCACGGACTTCACCATTTTGGTGTGTTTTGAGCTACTGGTTTATTTCATTGGGGGAGCTACATCGGGATTTTTAGCCAAATCACTCGGATATGGCAATTTTTATATGGTATTGGCGGTTGCGTCTGTGGTCAGTGTACTACTGAGCCAATACATCATTTCACGTCATCAAAAAACTCAACAAAACTTTTGAATCAAGAAATTTAATAAAAGGAAAAAGATATGAGCCGTTTTATGTTACCTATGCAGTTGACTTGTTTAACACTTGCTGTATGTACACAATTGTATGCACAAGATGATGTCACTACAACATTAGATAGCCAAACAAGCCGTGTTGAAGCTAAACAAAAAGAGGCTACACAACTGGCACCGATTGTGGTGACAGCAACTCGTTCTGCAAAGAGCATTGCGGATATTGCGGGGACAGTTTATAGCATTGATCAAGCTGAAATTGAAAAACAGGCCAATGCAGGAAAGAGTATTGCAGATATCTTGGGAATGTTAGTTCCATCTCTGACACCGAGTAGTGGAACGACCTCAAACTATGGTATGACCATGCGTGGTCGTGTAGTGCAATACATGATTGATGGTGTACCGCAAACAGGTTATCGCGATGGTTCACGTCAGTTAAATAGCATTCAACCGTCTATGATTGAGCGTATTGAAGTGGTTTCAGGGGCAACCAGTATTTATGGCTCGGGCGCAACAGGCGGGATTATTAATATTATTACCAAACGTGGTGGCCAAGACCCGATTAGCTTTGAAACTAAAGTTGGGATGACTGCGGGAAATAACTTTAAATCAGATGCTATGGCCTATGAAGCATCACAAAATATTTTGTTTAACCAAGGTGCGCTACAAGGGGCTTTCGGTGCCAGTTATACCACTCGTGGTGAAATTCAGGACAGCCATGGTAACCGTATTGGGCCTGAAGTTGCGCAAACAGACCGTCAAGATACGGATACATTAGATATCAATGGTCGTTTGACTTGGAATATTTCAGATAGTCAAAGTTTGAGTTTTGGTGCTCAATATTTTAATGACGAACAAGATAGTGAATATGGTCCTGACTATGGTCCGAGTTTAGCCTATTTAAGACGTGACCCAACCTATACTGCCAGTCTTGCTGCGGTCAAAGGCATGCAGTTAGAGACCCAACCGCAAACCGAACGCTACGCATTTAATACGCAATATGAAAATCAAAATGTATTGGGGCATACCTTAAATGCTGAAGCGTACTATCGGAATGAGCAAGCACGCTGGTTCCCTTCTGCTCAGGCTATGGGAGGCGGTTTATATCTTGTTTATCAGTCGGAAACAGATATTGATGTTTATGGTGCGCGAGTTGCCTTGCAGAAACAATTTGACTTAAATGGTCGGAAGTTGGGGCTCAGCTATGGTATTGACTATGAAAATGAACAAGATGAACAAAATATTCAAATGTACGATAGTGCTGCATTTGTGGCTAGTAACGGTCTAAATTATAAGCCTTTTAATTATTATGCTTTTGGGCCAGATGTCGAAACAGAAAAGTTGGGTACCTTCATTCAAACAGACTTTGATGTGACAGATCGCTTAGGCTTAAAAGCAGGGGTACGTTATGAACGTGTAGAAAGCCAAGTGGATGAATCAACGCCTTATTTAGAGGCAATTACCGCTGACTTGCAACCAGGCTACCAAGCCAAGACTTTAAATGGCGGTAAAGTAAAGCATGACGCGACATTGTTTAATGTGGGTGCAGTTTATCACTTAAGCGATGCTCAACAAATTTTTGCAAACTTTTCCCAAGGCTCAAATTTACCTGATATTCAACGTATGCTTCGTGATGTGCCTGCAAGTTTTACAGTCAACAGCCAAACCATTGACCCAATTAAAGTGAATAACTACGAGTTGGGTTGGCGTGTGCAAGCTACAAATGGTCTAAATGCGGGCGTGACCACTTTTTATAATGACTCAGATAAAAGTTTAAAGTTTGGCCGTCCAAACTATACCATTGAAGTCTTAGATACAGATGAGCGCGTTTATGGTGTAGAAGGAAATGCGTCATATCGACTACAGCCAAATTGGACAGTGGGTGGAACCATGGCGTATACCCGTGGACAGTTCAAAAATACTGCTGGGAAATGGCAAGAACTAGATGCAATCAGAGTTGCGCCACTGAAAGGCACAGCATTTTCTGAGTGGCAGTTTAACAATGACATGAGTCTACGTGTTCAAGCCTTAGCTATTGGTGGTACGGATAAAGCAAAAAAAGACGCTGAAAAGTACGGTTCGACTGTTCCTGCTGAAATCAAAGGCTTTGCAACGATGGATGTGATTGCCAATGCAAAAGCAGGTCCTGGTACGATCGGCTTTGGAGTGTATAACGTGTGGAATACAGACTACAAATCGGTCTATAGTCAATCGGTTGAGTCGGTTTATGGGGCTATTTCAAGCTTAGCTGCTCAAGGTCGAACCTATGGTCTGAGCTATACATTGAAATACTAACTGTATGTCTAGAGGTAGCGTTCAGCTACCTCTTTACTTTGTAATCTCGCCTTAAAATATGGTTCAAATAATAAAATGAATAGCAATAACAATATTTTTATTGCAGGTAGTCTTGCCAATGGCGCCTGTTTCTCAATGATTTTACCTTTGCTTGCGCCCTTTATTCGGCAACTAGGGCTGACTGAGCTGCAAGGTGGTGCATTGGTGTCGGCTGGGGCATTAGTCATGGCAGTTTCTGCTATTTATATCGCGAAGCAAACCCAAAAATTCAGCATTTATCAACTATTAAGTATTGGTTTCACTGGTATGGCGCTGACATGGGGCTTATTTGCAGGTGTTCTTAGTTACGGGCTGAGTTATTCCATGTCGTTTATTGTTTTGTTTAGCTTACTCATATTGACCCGTGCCAGTACGGGCTTTTTTATGGCAATGCCACAAATTGCGCTGCAAAGTTATGTCATGACGGCTTTTCAAAGTGAGCAGGATCGTAGTCAGAACATGGCAAAGTTTGGCGCACTAAACAGTATAGGGGTTGTCATTGGGCCTTTGGTGACGACCATGTTATTGACATGGAGCATGTTGACACCACTTTGGGGTGCCGTGGCTATTTTAACGGGTATGGCGGTTTGGATTGTACTTAGTTTTCAAGCAAAGCAAGCGCCACAGGTACAGGAACAAGCGGATACTGCGGCGAAATTAGACACTCTGCCGACAGAAAAATTGCAATGGTCAAAATTAGGGATTTGGTTATTGTTAGGTTTTAGTTTATATGTTGCGATTGTTACCTTAAATTTAACTGCTGGTTTTTATATTCAAGATCGCTTCCATTTCGATACCTATCAAAGTGCAATTTATTTTTCTCAGTGTTCATTGATTGTGGGGATCGCACTGGTTTTAATGCAATTGGCGATTTCAAAACGACTCAATTGGTCAATTAAACAATTATTATGGTTCGGTCTAGCGACAATGGTCTTGGGGTTAATACTTTCAGTCAGCGCTAGCCAGATTTGGGTTTTTCAAGCCGCTTATCTTTTTTATGGTATTGCTGTAGCTTGTTTAATGCCCGCTTTTACCACAGGGGCAGCCCAAACAGCGTCAACCACGCTACAAACTAAAATAGCCAGTTTATGTACGGCAACACAGGCTTTAAGTTTTGTTTTCGCGCCGTTGCTGAGTACTGGACTCTATCAGGTGAACCAACATTTGCCCTATTATTTTTTATTGGCACTAATGATGGGCTTAATGCTGTATTTTGCTTTTAAAGGCATTAAAGAGCAGAATTTTAGCCGTATTAGCTAAAGCTATTATTGTGCCTTAGCTGAGTAGATAAACTACTGTTTTAATTAAACTTGGACCAAAAAGAACCATAAAGATACCTGCTAAAACCATACTGAGGCAGGCTGCTACGCCTTCTTCTTTATGGCGTTTGAACGCAGTGCTGGTACCAAAACCATGTGCTGCATTGCCCAAAGATGCTCCTTGAGCGAATTTGGAATCTAGTTTTAGGACTAACAATACAGAATTGGCCAAAAGTCCGCCGACTATACCAGTGATCACAGTGAATAAAATCACCAGATCTACAGAACCACCAACGGCCTTACTGAGCTCCATGGCAAAAGGGGTAGAGATAGAACGACTCATCAAACTGTAACTGGTTACAGCATCAAAATGAAACAAACGTGCCAAGTAAAAAGAGCTAAGTACTCCAACCATCATGCCGATGATAATACCTAATGCTATAGAGAAAGCATGTTGTTGAATGACTTTGCGATACTCAAAGATTGGAATGGCGAAAGCAACTGTCGTAGGGCCTAACATCCATACGAGCCACTTACTGTAATACATATAGTTGTCATACTGAATATGGAACATCATCATACATAGGATGATGAGACAAGGGATTAGAATGGTTGGTGAGAATAACAGATAGGGATATTTCTGATAAAAATTTTTACCCCAAATATATGCCAGTATGGTCCCGATAAAACAGATTAAGGCTACAAAATGAATATGCATGGTGGTTCCTTAAACTTGTGTATTGAGCTGATGGGGTCGTTTGGTCTTTTTTTGAAACTTTTCTTCAAGCTTAAAGCCTAAGGAGACACAGTAGGCCGTGCAGGTCATTACGCAAATGGTACCAACAACAATAGATAAAACCAGTTGCCAGCCTTGAGTAAGAAAGAGATGTTTATATTTAATTAACCCGATGACACAGGGGATAAAAAATAATAATAGCTCAGTGAGGAGTAGATCAGAGCCTGACTTAATCCATTCTAGTTTGAATAATCCTGTTAACAGTGCAATAAGCAAAAGTGTTAAGCCGACGACTCCACCAGATACAGGCAAGGACAGCGTAGCTTGTACAAACGTACCGATATACCAAATGGCCATTAGCAGGCCGACTTGAAGAATTGAACGATAAACCAGTTTGAACGGACGCATCTGATGTCCACCATGTTTGGATTGTTAGTGTTATTTTAAGTTTGACCTAGGGTGGTAATTATGAATAATAAAATAATAATTATGCTTATCTGGAATAATTTTGGATTTTAAGACCCTTAAAATATTTGTGCAGCTAGTGAAAAGCCAAAGTTTTAGTGTAGCTGCTGAGGAACTTTATTTAACTCAACCCACTATCAGCAAAGTATTAAGGCAACTAGAAGATGAAATTGGCTTACCCCTATTTCATAAAGGGCAAGCAGGACGAAAGCGAGAAGTTAAATTGACCTATATGGGGGAACAGCTGTATCAGCATGCATTGCAGATTTTACAACAGCAACAGCAAATTTTTGAAACTGCTGATCAGATTCGAGGGGTAAAGCAAGGTGTGCTGAGACTCGGTCTGCCACCTTTAGGTTCAGTCCTTTTAAGCTCATTGATTGCTAAATTTCATAAACTTTATCCCAATATTGAGTTGAATTTTTTAGAAGTCGGTGCAACAGGAATTGAAGAAGCAATTTTAGCGAAAAATATTGATGTGGGTATCTTACTGGGAGAATTAAAGCCTAGTATTCAGGGGATACAAATTATTGATTCGCCGCTGTGTTTGCTTTCCAACCATGACTCACAATGGAGAAAGCGTGACGTGGTGCAATTTGCCGAGCTCAAAGAAGAATCGTTTCTGCTGTATGCAGATACCTTTACATTGAACCATGTGATATTGGAAGCAGCTATGGCAGCAGGCTTTGAACCCAAAGTATTATGTAAAAGTAGTCAGTGGGACTTTATTGCCAAAATGGTCGAGTCTGGTGTCGGTATTGCTTTATTACCACAAATTTATTGTGAGCAATTAGATCGCGCAAAATTCAGTGTCAGTTTAGTGGAACAACCAAGTTTGCGCTGGAACTTAAATATGGCATGGAATTCCACCGTAGTCATGAATCCTGCTACTCGTGCATGGTTGTCGATCATTGATGAATATAAAGATCAAATTCATTTTTAGATGGCTCATCTCCAGATAGAATTTGTTAAAAAAATGATCGCTATGGTTACGGTTCGATTACCTAAGATTACCTTGCGTTTACAAAAAAATGCTTAAACCCCAATCTATTGATCAATAAGTAAACAAAAATGTTTCAGGAAATCTGAGGATCAAATTTGTGCCCGGTTTTTGTATAGTCTAAGTGCAAACATAAAAACGGAGGCTAAATGTTTAAATTTAAAAATGATATTGTGCATGGTGCGCTTTTTGACATGGATGGAACAATGTTTGATACCGAACGTTTACGGTTTCAAACCTTGAAACAGGCATCCAAAGAGCAGATTGGGGTCGAGTTTTCAGATGCCTACCTCATGGCTTGTTTAGGTTTAAGTGCACGTAGTTCTGAAGTGCTAGCTCAAAAGCAATATGGTCAAGAAGTTCCTTACGGGGACATTCGTAAGCGAGCTGATGAATTAGAATTAGAAACAGTGCGCCAATATGGTGTTCCGATTAAAAAAGGATTGGTACAAGTTCTAGAACGCCTACGTAAAGCAGGATTACGTATGGCCGTGGCGACCTCTAGTCGAAGAGCGATTGCTGAAGAGTATTTAATCAATGCCAATGTTTATAAGTTTTTTGATGTCTTGGTCTGTGGTGATGAAGTTGAACAGGGGAAGCCACATCCTGAAATTTTCCTAAGTGCAGCGCAAAAACTGAACCTTGAACCTGCACAGTGTTTCATGTTTGAAGACTCTGAAAATGGTATCCGTTCGGCACATGATGCTGGGGGCATCTGTGTACTGTTCAAAGATATTAAAGAACCGAATGAAAGTATGTTGGCTCATGCTAATTATTATTTTGAAAATATGTATGACTATCTAATGGAATTAGATATCTACAGCTCACATTTGGAAATGCCCAATTTACAAGAAAGCTTTCCTCAAACTTTAAATCAACTCACTGTTGGAATTCACGGCTTTGGTGCGATTGGTGGCGGTTATATCGCACAAATTTTATCGCATTGGGATGGTTATACGCGTCCTAAAAAAATCTATGCGTCTACACGGAATAGCTTATATCGCTCAGCCGTTAACGCATTTGGGGCATATTGTATTCGCTATGGGCAAGTGTCTTATGATGAACGTATTGAAAATATGCATATTATTGATGCTGAAGACTTACAGCAGATGCATGCCATGTACGTCGAGTCGAGTTTAATTGCGATTTGTTTAGCTGAAAATGCTCTAGTCAGTGAAGCAGCAACCATTGCACAGGGCCTCTATGCACGCTATTTGGCACAAGATGAGCAAGTTCAAACTCCACTGACGCTGTTAATTATCTTAAATAAAATAGGCGCCAAGCAGTTGGTTCTTGAGCAGGTACGTAAAGCCTTGGTGGAATTAACAGACCATGCTGTTGCCGATTTTATTTTAGAGCAGCACTATTTCTGCGATACGGTAGTCAACCGTATGGTGTCTAAGCTAAGCGATAAAAATCTATATCGTCAACTGTGCATTAAATACAATATTTTTAAGCAATATCAACTTGATGACGAGAGTAATCAAATTGAAGTTGAAGATGTCAGTAAACTCAGCGTAGATCAAGAACGCCGTGCCAGTGAATATGTTGAGGATTTGAGACAAAACTTTCAACCGAGCCATATTTTACAGCATATGGATTTAATTCTATTCAATGCTGAAATGGATATGCCAATCTATGTAGAAAACAAAAGTCCCTTACTCAGTAAAATGCGTCAAATGATCTTGGTCGATCAAATTTCAGATATTCAGCTCATTAAAAACCGCTTATGGAATGGCGTACATGCCATGACTGCATGGTATGCCAGCCTACTCGGGCATCAGACCATTGGAGTAGCGATGGGCGATCCGCGAGTGCAGTATTATGTTGAAAAACTGCTTGCAGAAGTGACGCAAGGTCTGACGCATTACCTGCCAAAACGCAAAAATGATTTAATACGATTGGCAAAAAGTTTTGATCAGTCATGCCAGTATGCTTATAAAGACCCATGTAGCCGTGTTGCGCGTGACCCACTTCGAAAACTAAGCGCATTTGAACGTGTTTTTTCATCGGTTGCTTACAATGTCTCGCATGGATTTTCTTTTGAAGCCTTATTAAGTGGTGCAATTTTTGGCTATGCATACCTGATGATAGAAGATGATCAGCCAATAGAAAGCCTTTTGGTTCATTTGAAACAACAGCTTCAACAGATGTCGCTGTCTAAAGAACATAAAAAAGCTTTGTATTACGTCATGGAAAAACGTCTCAATGAGCTACAAAACGGTGAAATTGAAATAGTAGACTTTATGTTCCAGACGCAGCAAAAGGCTTTAAAAGCCAGTTGTGTGTAATGGAGTAGTTCATAGCTACAATTAGATGTTTAAAGAGAAGTCCAGGTAAAAGGGCTTTTCTTCTGTCTTTAAATCTTTTAACGTTACGGGAACAATCAACATGGTTCTTTTGTAATGAAATGGGATGAGATCGGGGAGCAGCCTTGTTCAATTGCACGAACACTATCGGTAATTGGTGACCGCTGGACTGTGCTGATTTTACGAAATGCATTTTTAGGAACGCGCCGATTTGAAAGCTTCCAAGAAAATTTAGGTATGACTCGGCACCTGTTGTCTGCTCGATTAAAGCGCTTGGTTGAACATGAAATTTTGGAGAAAAGACCCTACACGGATCGTCAAGCAAGATTTGAGTACTGTCTAACTGAAAAAGGCTTGGCTTTATATCCAGTGCTGATGTCGATGGCAACATGGGCCGATCAATGGATGGACGAGGGGCAAGGTCGTCCCGTGCAATTTATCCATAAAACCTGTGGGCATAGCATTCAGCCACATTTGGTTTGTAACGAATGTGGTGATGCCATACATGCCAAAGACATCAAAGCGATACCGACACAGGTTTATGTTGATGCTTTAGCAGCTCAATCAGACATTAAAGAAGCTTAGGCTTATAAACAGTTTGCAGGTTTTGGTACACCAGCCAAACGGCTCAGATGGCGCGCTACAAGCCCAGTATTAAACTTTTCTTGCAGTATGGCATTATTGATGTCTGCGTTGACTGTTTTCATTAAAAACTTAATCAGTGGACGTGTTGCAGGTGAGTGTCCAAACTGTTGGTAAAACTGACGCACTGCCATGAGGATTTCAAAGTGCCAATCGGTCAATTCAAGCTCTAAAGATTTTGCTAACTCTTTTGCAACCTCTTGATTCCAAATGGTGTAATCGACTAAATGACCATCTTGGTCTAATTCTAAATTCATCTAAACACTCAAAATTATTTTAAACTGATACAACGACTATGGCTTAAGCATAGCTCAGCAAACCTAACATAGCTGATGGTTTCTAGGTTGCTCGGATGGGCAGCAGCGATATTTTCAGCATCCTGCTCAAGCACAAAGATACAAGGCAACTGCTGAATAAAAGGATGCTGTATATAAAGGACCGCATCTCCCATTAAAACCACATCATCCCCTGATTGATACAGGTTTTGTAATTTACTCAGCGCTAGCTCTGTCGCGGCAAATGGAGACTGCACGAGATAAAGTGTTTTGCTCATAACTGTCTCCTTACCAATACAGCACATGGTCAAACTGTTGTATTAAATTGGCATTGAGTTCAACACATTCTATTTCTTGCTCGGTTTGTTGAACAAAGGCAGAAGCTTGATTTTTGGTTTCAATCCAAATCGGGCTTAAGTCATAAAACTCAAAGCTATCAACCATGTTTGACGCCAGTTTAAAAGCATGCTTTAAGGGTTCAAATGACTGAGCATCGTTTAATAAGCTGAGCGCAGCATCTTGTAGTAATACTTTGACTTCACAGCCAAAAGTTGCAAGAACCATCGTTGCAGAGAGGCTTTCATGCACCTGCAAAGAGTTCAAATTGGCTTGGGTTAAAATAACCAGTACAGATTTCACACAATATACCTTTTAAAAGCAACAAATTCTTGAAAACTTAGCACTTAGAATTGAATTAAGCGCTCTGCAGACTGAACGGCATCGGCCAGTTCCCCTAAGCCGACCAAGTCAAAACCTGTAGCAAGATTATGCTGTGCTAACTGATGACGCTGTGCATTTTCGGCATCGGTAATTCCTCGAGCCAAGGCTGCACTAACACAAACTGGCAGACGAATGGCGAGTTTTTGCCACTCAGAACATAGATTCCGTTGGTCGTCAGGTACCCATTGTAGGGTATTGGCAACTTGAACAGCATCTTGGTAGAAAAACACTCGAAAGAGTTCATTTTTCGCATGCAGTGCTTGTGCTAAACCCAGCGCATGCCATGCATGAATCGAACTCGGTGCGGAGGTAATTAGTAATAAAGTACTCATCAAACTTCACTAGAGGAATGTCCAAAACTTGCTTGGTACATTCGGACTTCATAATAAAAAGGTAGTATACAATGATTTTAGGTGGTATCTATAAATTTTCGCATCAAATACAAAAACAAATTAATAATAAGTAATTAAAAAACAGTATCTTATGAATAGATTAAAACATACGTTAGCTGGAATCACATTTTAAAAATGCACAAAATACCCCGTATTTTCTTTCCTTTTGCTACATTCTCGATAGAATAAAAGGCAATCTGCACCAAATCTGCACCAAGAAAAATGAAGCTTCCGAAACCAATACAACGTGGGTCAACTTGGCGTATCACTGTTACTTTTGACAAGCAGCGATACTCAGTGACCAGAGATACAGCAAAAGAGTGCGAGCACTGGGCATCAATCAAGCTACTGGAACTTAAAACAGGTAAGGCTGATTTAGAACAAGGAATAAAGCCAGCATACCCATTTCGTCAATTGTGCGATAAGTACTATCAAGAGCATGGCAGACACATGCGATCTGCTAGAACAATTATGCTCAAGATTAAAAACCTTGATCGCATTGCACCCAATGTTGCCGATAAGTCTATCTATGATTTTAAGCCCAGTGACATTGTTGAGTGGCGAAATAAACGGAAAAAGGAAGTCAAAGTCTCAACTTTAAGAAATGAGCATGCTATCTATTCGGCTGTTTTCACTTATGCCTTGAAAGAGCTTTTTTTAATTGAGTCGAATGTTTGGCAAACTGTGCCGATGCCAAGTAAGGAAAAATCACGAAATCAGCGGATTATGCCTGAACAGCAGGAAGTGTTGCTTAAAGCGTTGGATTGGGATGGTGAATCTACACCTGAGAAGTCAAAGCACTATGTGGCATGGGCATTTCTATTTGCTCTTGAAACTGCAATGCGACAAGGTGAAATACTGGCAATGCGTAGGTCTGACCTGAGAGATGGTTTTGTACATCTGCCGATGACTAAAAATGGAGAGTCTCGAAACGTACCGTTATCGAAAGAAGCAAAGCGTCTGCTTTCATTGTTACCTTTGGATAATGACGTTCTGGTGCCGATCGACAAGGATATATGTTGCGCAACGTGGGTGAGAGCTAAAAAAAGAGCGAGTCTACCTCACATTAATTTCCACGATTCACGACATGAAGCAATCACAAGAATGGTTAAAGTTCGGAAATTACCAGTTGAGGTTTTAGCAAAGATCACCGGGCATAAGACAATTGGGATATTAATTAACACTTACTACAATCCAGACGCTCAGGACCTAGTTGAAATGTTCAATGACAGTGAGAGCTAATTAGCTCTCGGTCTGCCTCTTTTATTTTTTGTTGTGAGTATGCCGTGCGCTAGGCGAGGGTTGTACAAGCATTTGCCTTGTGTACCCTGATTAATAGATGCAAGACGCTCACGGATGGTTGTCGTTGATAGATTGTATTTTTCTGCTAATTTAGCAGCAGATACTAGTTCCATCTCAACTTCTTTCAGTTCTTTGACAATACCACCACCAATGTTCTGCCCAAGCATGACTTGTGGTGGGGAGTCAGCCTCAACCGTGATTGTATATTTTGATAATCCCATCATTTCACCTCCAATCTTTTACCTGCTGCGATTTCTGCGTCTGTGGCGTGTCTTGCTTCTGCAGTATCGCTATCAGAAAACAGAGCATTAAAATAAAATATTCCATTTCCGCGACTAGGGATAATCATTGGGTCCCCAACCTCAAAAATATTGTGCTGGCGGCGGTATTCGAGAAGGGCTTTATCTATAGATTCAAGTCTTTCATATAAGCCTTCTCTAGCATCACCACCACCCAAAAGTTCGCTATTGTCGAGAGTGTGGCAAATGTCATCCATTTTTTCTTTCGCCTTCTCATACCCGCCCAACTGCTCAATTAGATTCACGACACCTCTCCCAAACTCTCCACCACGCCAAACTTGTCATGCTCTGCGATATAACTACTCAGCATGTGGTAATACAGGTCAACATTTGAATCACTCACTTCCAAAATAACGCCCGTGCCATTGTTCACGCGCTGTCTTAAGGTTGCTTCCAGTTTCCGCACAAAGTTACTGTGCAGGTGATGTGACTCGCTCGCAATGTGGTACAAAGCGCCTGTTTCACCAGCATCCAAAACCAAGTTGAAAGGCTTATCCTTGTGCAACTCACCAATAATGAAGTTAGCCACAGCAATGTTTGTTTGTTGAATTTCAGTCATTGGCTGGCTCCATTTCAATATCTTCATCGGTAAATTCACGAGATCCTGGAGTCGCAAACTTTTCTGTTGCTCCATATTCCTCCTGCAGGTAAGCATTAAAGAATTCAGATTTATCCATTACACGAAAGCCTTCAGGTAGAGCATCTTGAGCTTGCTTAAAGATAGACTCTAATGTTGTTCGAGTAGGATATTGGCCCAAAGGAAGCGACATGGTTAAAACTGCTTGCTGCCCAGACTCTTCTTCAACCGCATAAACCTTCATTTCAATTTTAATTGGTGCATTCATTTTCATTTAGCTGGCTCCTGTGCTTCGATCATGGCTTCAATAGCGCAGACGTGATTTTCAATTTCGTAATAATAATTTTCCTCACTACCATTGCTAAACATGCGTATGCTTTGGGCGTGAAGTGATAAAGACTCTGCATTTACCAAAACAAACCCTTCAGGCACCGCTTGGGATTTGGTTGCTTGCCATGCCATCCAAGCCATATTTATTGACTCAGTATCTTCACCAATATCATTTTCATAACACTGAGTTTGTTCGTCGAAATAAGTCTGCTCATGACGCTCAAAATCAAAGTTTTCTTCACAAAACTTCTGGAACGCTTCTCTTTCTTTCTGAATTTCCATCACACTCTCCTGAGCAAACATCTGCGCAAAAACCTGGTTTATTGTTTAAATTGCGCAAATAATTGCTCGAAATATTTATTTAACCACTGGCACAATCGTCAATTGACCGCCTGTTGTTGATTCAACCAATTTAGTGAAATAACCAATTGCATTACCTAATGTTGTTTCATCAGCTTGAGCAGGGCGCTTTACCAAAATCTCAATAGCCTCAAGTAAAATTCGTTTCTCATGCACTTCCATCACGCCACCTTCTTATATTTTCTATAATATTTTGCAAAACACCATGCGAACCGCTTTCTACCAAACCCTAACATCTGCTCACCATTCTGAATTTTGATGTGTCGAATCTGGTGTGTTGTGCCTTCATCAATATTTACTGCAAGTTGGCCGACCTTAAACATCACGCCACCTCAAAAGGGTCATGCCCCTTAAATTCTTCAAACAAGCGAACAGCAATCTTATTTAGCTTCCCGTTCGCCATAATGACCACACCGCGAGGAAAGTTCTTATTCACCACCTCACAATAAAAATGCGTGTCACCTGAGCTATGACGCACACCCCGGTAGCCAATGCGGACAAGCCAGATAATGAAGGCTTCGCTCATAAGGGGATGGACGCGAGTTAATTTTTTCATGCTGCCACCTCAACTGGATTTAACTCAGCAATGATCTGATCAATTTTTTGATTAAATCGAATCACTGACTGCTCAATACCTGCAATATCTAAATCTTCTGCATTCACCCGAATAACTACCAGTCGCAAATGCTCAGGCAGGCGAGGGTCATAACTCACAAAGTCGCACCACTTGCGGCGCGTACAAGCTAATTGCCAAGTAATCTGTGGCACATATTCAGCAGGTACTTCTTTGGTTAGAATGGTATTTAAATGAGTCTGCGAGCTTGGGCATTTAGCCTCAATTTGACCATCTTTGCCCACTAGCCCGTCAGGACTAGCGCCACTCATTTTGATAGCTGGGTGATCAATCAGACCTGTGCCAATTACAAAATTACCAGTCTCATTTTCATACGCAGCAATTGCATAAGGTTCCTGATCAATACCCCATTGCATCAGACTATTGGTTTTGGTTTCCTCCTGAACGCCAGTAAGGCGCTCAGTCAGAATAGTTAGGGTTAAAGCATTATGTGCTTTGCCTTTAATTGGCTTTGCATCCACATCCTTAATGCGACTTGCGGTTACTTTTCCGCATCGATCTGCATGCCAATCTTCACTACGCTGGAGAAGCGAACCAAGGTAGGCAATCAGTACGCTTATGTTGGTGGTATCTGGGATGCGGCCAAGGTTGAGATTGAACGAACTGTTAGGACTGCCCGAAGTCATGTGGCGAATATCTCATATGACGATACGTGGAAGGCACTTGGATTCACTCATGTGAAATTCGTCAGCACTTTGGATGGTCGCACCTCCAAGCAATGCGCCTCACTGGATGCCAATGTGTACGACATCAATAAGGCCTATCCAAAACCACCACTTCATTATAACTGCAGGTCTGTACTGGTTGGCTGTGATGAAGATGGCGATATTGCCGGCAAACGTCCTTTTGTGATGGATGAGCGTAAGGTCAAAGACATTCCAAAAGATGAACGTAAAGACCTGATTGGCCAACTGGATGCCAATACATCGTTTAAGAAGTTTTTCGACCAGACCGATGAGTTTTTTCAGAAAGAATGGCTCGGCCCATCGCGTTACAAGCTCTACAAAGAAGGCAATTACAACATTGATAAGTTTGTTGATCCGCAGGGCGCTATGTACACGCTTGATGAGTTGAAGGCGCTGGATGCTAAAACGTTTAAGGAGTTGGGGCTATGAGAGTAACTGTTGACGACCTAACAGATGATCCTGAGCTTCAGCGCAAGTTTCAAGGTGTGCGTGTTCTGGTGGATGGTATTCAGCATAATCATGTGATTGTGGCTGACCAAGAGCGAGGTTATATCGAAAAGCACAAACAAAATGCAGATGGTAGTTTTGCTTTAAATGAGAAAAGAGATGAAATCTTGACTGAGATTATTAAAGGCAAGGTTGAGTTTATGTTTCGGGAGCAATCATGACCACACCAGAACAACAAATCATTTATGACTTAATTTTAAAGGCTTGGACGAGACCTAGATGAAATATAAAAAGAAACCTGTAGTTGTGGATGCCATCAAGTGGGATGGCTCAAGAAAATCAACCAAAGAAGTTTTAGAATTTATGGGGCAGAAGGTAGATACTCGATTACAAATATCTTGCGATAAATTCGATGAGTATGTGGATCATGTTAATCAAAACGGCTTAACAATTTATACGCTAGAAGATGGCTCAGATGGTCGCGCAAAGCATGTCGCCTCATTAGGTGATTACGTCATCAAAGGCATTCAAGGTGAGTTCTACCCATGTAAGCCAGATATATTTTTAGCAACTTATGAAGAAGCTGAATAAATAAACCAATTTTAACCTAGACCCAAACGGGTCTTTTTTTATGCCCGCAGTTTGTGACTGCACAATCGCTCGGAGAGCAAAATGCTGAAGTATGAATTAGAAAATCTCGATGGTGTCGAGGAATCTGTCAAATCACTCTATGAAGAAAAAGACGGTAAATACGTCCTGAAAATCGAAGGTATTCCCCAGCCACAAAACGATGATGGCCTACGCAAAAAGGTTGATGAACTGCTCGCTGAAAAGAAAGCAGAACAGCAAAAACGCAAAGAAGCTGAAGAACAGGCCCGAAAAGAAGCTGAAGAAAATGCCCGCAAGAACGGCAATATCGAAGCCTTGGAAAAGTCATGGGGTGAAAAATTCACAGCACGCGAAACCGAGCTGTTAAACGAAAAACAGTCACTTGAAGCACAAGTCTACAAATTAACAGTAGGAAGTAAAGCTACTGAACTGGCAGCAAAGTTAGCTGTACCAGGTAGTGATTCAGTTTTACTTCCACATATTAGCAATCGCCTACAGGTCGAAACTGTAGATGGTGAAATCAAAATCCGTGTTCTTGATTTGCAGGGCAAGCCAAGTGCATTGAGCATTGAAGATTTAGAAAAAGAATTTCGTGCGAATGAGGCATTCAAGCCTTTGATTCGTGCGTCAGGTGCTCAGGTTGATTATTACGATGGTGGCAAACACTGCATTGTACAGTTGGGTGATTGCGGTGAAAGAACATTGATTGAAGTGCATGGGCTTTTATTACATGAAGCTGTTCATATCTGGCAGCGAATCAAAAAGCTGATGGGTAAAAAAAAGCCTAGCACTGAATTTGAAGCTTATTCAATACAGCGCATAGCTCAGGATCTTTTTGCAATGTTTCAGGAGAGTGAAGCTGATGATTTACATTGATGATTCAAACCTAATTCAACGTGCAGTTGATTCAGATCAGGCGTTTCATGTTGATGTTCGCGCTACTAACATTAAATCGGTGTTTTTAAATGGTGAGCAGATTCGAGGTGCCTTTTATGTGGATTTGGAAAAAGGCTTCTTAATTCGAATCAAGACTGATATTGAATGTCGGCCAGTTATGATTAGTGGTGAATTAGCGCATGAAATTTTATTTGGTGATGTGACTGTTGAATATCGAGAATAGCCATGGCCTGGAAAAACAAACCGACTAATTTTGCGCTTGAAGTGGTGAAGAATGCAGACGACCATCTCAAAAAGATTGTAGGTGAAACACTTCAGCGAGTCGTTGTGCTTTCACCGGTTCAAGATGGTGAATTTCGGGCATCGCATAAAGTTACGATTGACGCACCGCAAAGCACGTATGAGAAAGGCTTTGACCTATCGGGTGGTGCAACACTATCGGAAGGCTTAAAAGTAGCGTCTACAGCGAAAATAGGCGGCCTTGTGTATGTCCAAACATTAAGCCCGTATGGCCTAGCTTTGGAAGATGGTCACAGTCAACAAGCACCTAATGGCGTCTACGCACTTTCATTTAGATACGTCAGCGAGAAATATAAATGATGACCAATACTCAAGCCTTACAAGCGATTCTTGCGCGTGTTGGTACATTCACTGGCATGCCTAAAGCGAATATTCAAATTGCAAACAATCCACAAGCTGGCGGCAAGCCATTTGAGCCGCCAAAGAAAGAGATCTGGGCAAAAGTCACAGTGAAAAATGCTGGAACTTTTATTGCAAGTATTGGTGATCAGCCTTGCACACGAACACCGGGCATTGTTTTTATCCAGTTATTTGCACCGCTTCACTCTGGCACTCTGGAACTATCTAAACTTGCAGACAAGTGGGCTGAACATATGCAGTTTTATAAGGTGGGTAATTTGGAGATGCTTCAGGTTGATATTCTGGATGCAGGACATTTATCAGTGATTGGCGATCCTTCAGCCATGAGCTTTTATCAATACAACGTAAACGTAAGTTATCGAATTAACTAAAACAGAATTTATTTATCGCCACCGAAAGGTGGTTTTTTTATGCCTTGAATAGGAGAAAACCATGAGTTCGGGCGCAAAACAATTAGTGCAGATTGCAAAAGAAACTGTTATTGGAACAGTGCCTTCGCCATTTGCACGTCAAACCTTGGCATTTACTGATATTTCATTAAACCAAAGTGTCGAAAAAACAGAGTCAGCATCAATTACGGATAACCGATTGCAGCAATCATCCATGATTACCTCAGCCGAGTATTCAGGCGAGTTGAGCGCAGAAGCTCAGTATGGTGCGTATGATGATCTAATGGCAGCAGCAGCTTTTAATGCTTGGGCGACCAATGTTCTGACTTTTGGTGGCATCAATCGCCAGACATTTAGCGTATTGCTTGGTTATACCGACATTGCGAACTATCACACCTTTTCAGGCTTGCATGTAAATACATTCGGGATTGATATTCCCGAGTCTGGGCTGATTGGCTTAACTTTCGGCTTTATGGGTACCAAGCGAACCCCAGCAGCAGCAGCACCCGCTGGAACGATTACGCCTGCATCGACCAATCCACGTATGTCAAATATCTCTGTTGGTGATTTACTTGTCGATGGGGCATCGGTTAAAGGTACAGCCTGCATTACTGCGTTCTCATTCAATTGGGATAACTCGATGCAAGTGCAAAAATGCTTGGGTGCTGGTCTTGAAGTTGGTGCAATTCTTGAAATGTCAGCCAAAGGTACAGGTAGCTTTACTATGGCTTGGTCTACTAAGGCGGCTGAGCTTTATGAGGGCCAATTTACAAACGCAACGATTTCGCTATCAATTCCAATCACGGATACTGCTGGGAATAAATACGTTTTAAATATTCCTAAAGTTGAGCTTACAGCATCGCTTGCAACTGGTGGTAAAGACGACATCCTGAGCACCACATTTGAATACACGGTTGTGGATCAGGCGCCAACACTTACACGCACACCTAAAGTTTAATCAATAGCCGCCTTCGGGCGGTTTCTTCTGGAAGATCAAACATGGCTTTAAAAGTAGCAATCCAACAAAGTAAAGAAGTCGCACTCTGGAAAGAATATAAAGATGGCGAAGGGAATGTATTAGCCGAATTCAAGATTCGCGGTTCTGATTACAAGGCATATCGGGTGGCGGTTGAACGCGCTAATAATCAAGTCACATCTAAGGGTTATAACGTATCTACAGCAAACAATGATGATAAGCTTTACCATGAACTTTTATTAGAAGCTGCTGCATGTCATTTGGTGGCTGACTGGAAGGGCGTAGTGTTTGTTGAGAATGACAAGGAAATTGAACCAGAATGCTCGCCCGAGAACGCAACCAAACTTTTCAATATGGGTGATATTGGTGTCGCAATCTGGGCCTTTGTAAAAGCACAAGCCGACCAAATTCAAACTGAAGCAAACAGCTATCGAGATGAAGTCTTGGGAAAGTCCGAGAACTCTACGAATACATCCAATTCGCCAGTGAAGAAGAAGCGAGTGAGCACAACCAAAAGCAGCGAGCAATAGCTGAAGCATTAGGTAGACAACCACCCAAAGAGGTGAAAAAGCCTGAGTATAGCTATACAGCAAACGCACTAATTGAAGCCTACAATGTTATTTCACGCTCACGCAGATATGAGCAAGGCACACCGTTAGCATTGGGCATTACCGATCTAAATGCCTACTGTGAGCAATACGAGTTACCCGTAGAGCGTTATATTTTTAATGCTGCTATTTTTGATCTGGATAATCGGTTCATTGATGAGGCTTATAAGAAGATGAGCAAGAAATCAGTCTAGGTTGGTTTCTTTTCCCCCTGAAAATTAGTATCTTATATTTACTTATAAGAGGGTAATCACGTGAAAAAACTATTAATTGCAGGGGTTTTGGGTTTTGGGTTGGTTTTGAGTGGGTGCTCAACAACAATGCCCATTAATTATGTTGCATCACCAACAATCAAAGGCCAAGGGGATGTAGGGGTTGGGGTGTTTAAATACCTTCCCGCCGAAAAAGGACTAGTTAAGTCAAATGAATTTCAGAAGCCATCAGCAGCGATTGGAACTATGTACATGTCTGATAAAGCAGATGTGTTACTAAAGTCCTCACTAACAAAGGAGTTAATCGCAGCAGGTTTTAATCCTGATCGGAATGCAGACATTCAGATATCAGGTGATATTCAGCGATTCGAATACGACTGGATTGGCTTTATAGAGGTTGATTTTTATCTAGATATTGATTATATCGTCACGAAAAACGGTGAGCAGATTTATAAAAATACAATCAAAACACACAAAGCTTCACCGAAAGCGATGGGAGGTACTGACTCAGAGGCTGTTCGTTCTGCGATATCTTCTAATATTGGTGATCTAATGCAGGATTTGAGATCTAAAAAAGTCTTATAAGCATCTTCAGTAAGCTCGGGTGAGATTTTATTTAGTAAAGCTAAGCCTCCTCCGGGAGGTTTCTTTTTGAGTGAAGAGTTAGTATCTTGTGATTACTTATAAGAGGGTTTTCACATGAAAAAATTATTATTTATGGGTATTTTAAGTATTCTTTTTGTGGGTTGCTCAACCAGTCCTGTAAATAGCAATCAAACCGCAATGGTTCCTGAAAGTCGAATGGTTGATTCTGATTATTTTACAAGAAAATCGGAAGATCAGACTAAGGTGACTTTTTTGCGAGATAAAGGTTTTTTAGGCTCCGGCTGTACTCATGATATTTACGCTAATAATATAAAAATTTTCTCAATACGATCTAATGAAAAGGCTGTTGTATACCTAAGACCTGATTATTATATCTTTAGACTGGAAACAGGCGGGGGAATGTGCCCAAATGTTGCAACTTCACAAGAGGCAGAGATGAAGCCTAACGCAGAAGTTGAATACCGCATACTTGTACCATCAGACTTTAATTTACGCCTAACAAGGATCAAATAATGAAAAATATATTAATTGCAGGGAGTTTGATTTGCTTGTCCTTGGGTGCTTATGCAAAAAACACAAGCAATGCTAACCATGAAGAGAATTGTCGGATGTACATGGAAATGGCAAATACAATCATGAAGCAAAAACAAAATGGTATGCCTTTAATTAAAGCTTTGGAGGCAAACGATTCAGCCCTTAAGCAAAATCCAGATAAAAATATGCATAAGATTGTTGGTCTAATCATCCGTGATGCTTATGAGCAGCCAAACTATTCAACTCCATCAATAAAGGAGGAGCAGCTAAATGAATTTTCAGCAAAATATTATTTGGGCTGCATAAGTATGTATGATTAAAAATCACTCTAATGTGCTTTTTTAATACCTAACCATAGCTCGCATTCTGCGGGCTTTTTTATTGCCCGCAGGAAAGTGAAATGGCTCAAGAATCTGTATTGCGAATTACTATTGATTCGAGAAACGCTGAAAGAAATGCACGAAATGTAGCAAATGAACTCCAAAATATTGAGCGCAATGGCGACTATGCGTCACGATCTATGGATTCCATGTCTGTAGCGACTCGCCAACTTGCAGGCTATATGGCGGGTGTTGTGACTGTTGGTGCTGCCATATCTAAAATGGATGCCTACACAGGGATGCAAAACCGCTTAAAGCTTGTCACAGACTCACAGGTCGAACTCAATACAGCAATGAGCGACACCTTTAGCATTGCGCAAAAAACACGCTCAAGTTGGGAAAATGTCATACAGGTTTATCAGCGATTTCAAGATAATGCAAAAACATTAAATATTGACATGGCTAAAACAGCCGAGCTTACAGAAACAGTATCAAAAGCTGTGGCAATTAGTGGGGCTTCAGCTGAAGGCGCAAATGCAGCACTGGTTCAGTTTGGGCAATCTTTAGCATCAGGTGTATTTCGCGGCGAGGAATTTAACTCTGTCGCAGAACAGGCTCCCGGATTATTGAAAGCTATTGCCACAGGTCTTGGTGTAAATATTGGTCAATTAAGAGCCATGGCTAATGATGGTAAATTGACCAGCGACATTCTCGTTGATGCATTAACAAAATCAAAAAAATCAGTAGATGAATTATTTGCAAAAACCGATGTGACAATTGGCCAATCCCTTCAACTATTAAGCAATGAAGTCACCAAATTTACAGGCGAAGCAGGCAAGGCTTCAGGTGTTGCAACAACCTTAGCTAGTAGCATCCAAGTATTAGCCAACAACCTTGATGCTATTGCTGGTATTGCAGTAGTTGGTGGTGTGGCTTTACTAACCAAAACTATTGCTGCTCAAACAGTGGCGATTCACGGTTCGATCACCGCAGTAGTGGCACGACGAGCAGCAGATACCACCGCATTACAGTCACAAGTACAGCTTGCAGCAGTGGAGGTGCAACGCACTCGTCAAGTTACAGCTTTGGCAGCACAAGAAATCCATCTTGCACGCCAAGAGTTAAATAGCGCAACAACACGCCAAGCACGTGCAGCCGCAACTATGCGACTCACTCAAGCAGAGATTGCACACAGCATTGCATTAAAGCAAAGTGCATCCGCCGTAGTTGCTCAAACTACAGTTGAGAATGCACTCAATGCTAGCCGTTCGCGTTCAGCAATGTTGCTTGGTTTGGTTGGTGGTCCAATTGGTGCACTAACGATAGGTGTGACTGCTTTAGCTGCTGGCTATATGTACTTAAAAAGCCGTACAGCCGAAGCCAATGCAAAACTTGAAGAACAAGCCGCTGTAGCGAAAAAAGCAAAAGATGAATTACTGGCTTTAAAAGGTCTTGAGAGAGATAACGCTGTTAATGATATGGCGGCAGCTTTCGAGCGTCAGAACGCAGCCTTGTCTGAATCTAGCAGCAAGATCAACATGCAGTTGAATGCAATTGAGCAACTTTACAAAGGAAATAAGGAAGTTGTGCAGGTTGTGCAAGATGCCCGCAACGGCACGATTAGCATGACTGAGGCAGTACAGCGATTTAATGAGCTTCGCATCAGTAAAGAAGTTTATGAGTCGATCAAAGCAAATACTGTTGAGTTTGAAAAGAATGCAAAAGAGGCAACCAACACAAAATCAAAGCTGAATTTATTTGGCATTGAAGTTGAGTTATCTGGTCGCAAAGCACAGACCGCAGCAGTTGGTGTGGATGAAAATTCCAAATCTCTTGATAAAAACGCAACGGCAGCGGAAAAAGCAGCCAAGGCTCAAGCTGAATTTAAGAAGTCTTTGTTTGATCGTGAGTTTAATGCAAGCTTAACCAAAGTAATGTTGGATCAGGGCTATAACGCAGAACAAATTAACTTAATCTCGGAATATGCACTAAAACTTCAAAAAGAAGGCAAGTCGATTACTGTAGAGCAAGTTCAATATTTGCTGAAAATCAATAGCATTGAGGAGCAAAACAAAAAGGTTATTGAATCCAGAAAAGGTAAGAATATTGGCAAGTACAATAATGATTACTGGCAGAAGTTTAAGGGCTACACCGCTGGAACAAATGGATTTACAGCGGGCGATGTAGGTTCTAAAGACTGGGAGAAGCTGCTTGAAGAAGCTGCAAAAATGGCTGAGCAGCAAGCAGAGCTTCGCAAAAATTTAGAACTCAATGTCGCTGATGAAGTAACTCGTATTCGCTCTAAGTTGGCAGATGATTTATATCCCATTACCAGGTAAAGTGATTGAGGTTGCAGATGAGTTGTTAGCTGGTCGTGCAAATGGCGGGCGTATTTCTGCTGTCAGCGCTGATCTAAAAACCATTACGATTGATCGTGATGACGTGGTGTGTCGTGCGGGTGATCGACTGGTTGTAAATGGTGAAGATGGCAAGGCGCAAGCTCGAATCGTGTCATCCGTAAATGGTCGCAATATCACAGTCACAGTGGCGTTTGATTCTGTTGCAGTGGAAAATGTTTGGGTCGTTGATGCTCAAGATTTAAAAACGATGAAGTTTCGCGTGATGAGCATCACTCAAGATGACAAACATCAGTTTTCAATTACTGCTTTGCAATATGAATCATCAAAATATGATGCGATTGATTTTGGCGCATTCATTGATGACCGTCCGATTTCCATTATTAATCCAACAACTCAAGCGCCTGTCACCAATGTTTTAATTTCATCTGAAACCATGGTTCAGCAAGGCTTATCTATTGAAACAATGGTGATTGCTTGGGATCAGGCTGAAGGCGCTACAAAGTATCAAGTTGAATGGCGCAAGGATGATGGCACATGGATTAAGTTGCCGACTTCTGGCAGTAATTCAGTTGAGGTTCAAGGGATTTATGCGGGTAATTATGAAGCTCGTGTCACTGCGATTTCTGCATTTGATATTGCTTCTTTGCCAACATATTCAAATCTGACAGCACTGACAGGCAAGCAAGGTTTACCGCCTGCTTTAGCCAATATTGCAGCAACAGGCATCTTATTTGGCTACCGTTTAAATTGGAGCTTTCCTGCGGTTGGTGCGCTTGATACTGCGTATACGGAAATTGAGATTGCAACTACAGCCAACGGTGCTAATGCTGCGCAACTTGGGCTTTTCGCATACCCAACAAACAGCCACGTCATTCAAGGAATGCAACCAAACCTGACTCGTTATTTCCGTGGGCGTTTGATTGATCGAATCGGGAATATTGGTCCGTGGTCGCAATATGCGAATGCAACAACTACAGCAGACGCAAGTGCGGTACTTGATATTTTGTTAGGTAAGATTTCTGAAACCCAGTTAAGTCAAAATCTGCAAACCAAGATTGATAAGATCGATACGATTGCTGGTCTTGATGGTGACATTGGAAATTTGATTGACAACATCACGGCAGTGCAGACTGAGGTTGATCAAATTAGCAATGAGCTTGATACTGAAACTGCTGCGCGTATTTTGGCTGTAAGCAATCTGAATGACGGTTTAACTCAGGAGATTCAAGATCGTCAAAGCGGTGATGCTGCTAATCTTAACGCCTTGAACAACTACAAGAGCAGCAATGATCAGGCGCTTGCCAATGTTCAACAGCAAGTCAGCACAGCAGTCACAGCAACATCTGCAAATACGCAGGCTGTTCAAGCTTTAGATAGTCGCGTGACCGTGGCAGAGGGTAATGCGGCTACCGCAAAAACCAATGCTGCCAGCGCAATAACCAAAGCTGAAACAGCAACAACTCAGGCAGGATCAGCAGCAAGCTTGGCAAATCAAGCAAGTGCGATTGCAAATCAGGCAGCAAATACAGCAGATGCAGCAAATCAAACCGCTGCAACTGCTTTATCTACTGCGAATGTTGCTGCAACTCAATCAGGTGCCAATGCAACTCGACTTGATGCTATTACATTGGAGTTAGGCGATAAGGCAACCACAGGCGCTCTATCGCAAACCAACGCCAAAGTAGCTGAGCATGAAGGAAAGATCAGCGCCAACACCACAAAGATTGACGGTGTATATGCACAGGTTAATCCGAAGTTAATTGGCTCAACTGATGACCTAATAGGCTCAACCGAAGGCTTTGCCGGTGTTTGGTCGTTACAGTCAGCAATGATTGAAGGTGATATGGCACAAGCCGAACGCACTGATCAGGTTGTTGCCACGATTAACGAAAATGATGCTTTGTATAAGCAACAAATTAAAGCGAATGCTGATGCTGTTTCTGCAAGCGTGCAAGCAACAACCACGCTTCAAACAACTGTAGGCCAAAACACTGCATCAATTCAGGAGGTGAGCGAATCAATCAACGGCTTGTATGCGCAAAAGTACATCAAGTTGGATGTAAACGGCAAGGTGGCAGGATGGGGTGGTGCTAACGATGGCAAAGAGTCAAATTTCATTCTGAACTTTGATTCATTTGCGATTGGTAGCGGGGACAGTGTGGGGTATTACCCATTTATTTTCCGTACCACCCCTTACACTGATCCAGAAACAGACACAGTTTTCCCTGTGGGTGCTTATATGAAGTCTGCGTTTATAGATTATGCATCTATAGATACGGCTCATATCAAGCAATTGGCAGTGAAGTCTGCGCAGATTGATAATGCTGCTGTGACTACTGCGAAGATTGGTGATTTGCAGGTGGATACACTGAAGATTCAAGACAATGCTGTAACCGTTCCAGTCTCGGCCTTTGCTGAAATCTCCATGGCTGTTGATGGTGAATACACTACCATTCAAACCTTGAATGTGCCCTCTGATATGGGGCATACCATTTTGACTTTTGGTGCTGTATTTAGCTTTAACAGTTATACGTCACAGCAACGATTGCTTTGTCGTGTGTTGAAAAATGGCAATGTGGTCTTTGAAGATTTGGAGGTTCATTTCATTGATTATGCTTCTGTCGGTGTGACTTCAAGTAACAGCGGCCAGCACCAACATGGTATGACAATGAATTTGACAGGCAGTACAAGCAGTGCTGGTGGTCACAACCACTCGTTCAGTGGATCAACAGGCAATACATCAATTAGCGGTGTTTCAAATTCATCACACAGTCATAACTACAGTGGCAGTACTGGATCTACAGGAGCACACACGCATAGCTTAAATTTAGATGGCTCTGTAACGATGGGGCTTGATGGTATCCATAGACATGATGTTGAAATTCGGGGCAGCGCACGAAGTGCGGGAACCTTGAATATTTCACGTCATGACTCAACAGGAATCGCAGGCGCATTCCAGTTGCAGTTGAAATCAACTTCAGGTGGCAGCGTCAATGTTTCACAGCGTTATATTCATGCAATGACAATGAGGAAGTGATGGCTTATTTTGCAGTGTTTGATGTGGCAACAGGGAAAATTGAGAATATTGTTGAATGTCCTGAGTTCCTAGCGAAGACGATTCACCTGGAAACAACTCAAGACGTGATACGGGTTGAATCTCAAGTTTCTGCCGCGCAGTACCATGTTATAGATCGACAACTTTATAAACTGTTTTAACAGCTTGATCGATTAATAGCACCTTGCGAAACAGTGTTTCTCAGGGTGCTTTTTTTATTACCAAAATTTAGGGGGCGCAATGCCAAATGACTACTCATCCGACCCACCAGTAGCGACAGCAGGGCAGCTTCTTGCCATCTCTGACAAGATTAATGACATATCCAAAAACATGGATAAGTTAGCTGAAATGCCCCAAAAGCTCGACCGTATGAATATGCAGTTGGAGCAGCTCAACAAAGAGCATCAGCAGACACGTAATGACTTAACTCAGACTCGTGACAATCTGCAAGAAGATTTAGACCGAGCAAAGTCAAACTTCAAAAGTGAGATTAAGCAGCTTAGAAATGAAGTTGAGCCAAGATTTAAAGAGGTGGATTCACAGATCAGAGTGCTACATGAAAGTAAAACCAAAATCGACAGTATTACTAATCTTGTGCGCTTTGGCGGAATTTTCTTAGCAGGTCTATTCGTCGTCGCTTGGAATACTCAGACGAGCAAAACAGACACAGTAAATACTCAAGCCATGACCAACGCCCAGAGTATTCAGGTTCTTGAAAAACAATCTGATCAGCTTTTAAGAACGGTTGAAGAAGTCCGAAACAAACTTTATGAACGAAACATGAGAGAGTAAAAATGAAATTGATTGATAACTGGAAACAGGCTTGGAAACTCAAGTCAGTACAAGTAGGCGCAGTAAGCGCCTTTTTTTATGCCCTGATTTTATTCTCAGAACAGTTTTTAAGTGTCTGGGAGGTGATTCCACAAGAGTTGAAAAACAAGATTCCTGAAAACGTTGCTGAATGGGTGGGGATTTTTGTCGGTGTAGCAATGGTGCTTGCTCGACTTAAAAAGCAGCCCGAATTACACACTGATATTCAACCCTTTGTCACGGTCACAGCAGGGCATAGCAATACTGATCCTGGCGCAGTAAATGGCAAATATAAAGAAGCCGATCTGGTGGTCAACTTCCGCAATGCAGTAGCTTTTTATTTACGTGAGGCAGGCATTCAATATAAAACTGATGGGGTAGGCGCAACCAACCAGAACTTAAATGCGGCAATCAAAATCATTAAAGGTTCAAGTGTTGCTGTTGAATTCCATATGAATGCAGCGGCTTCAAAACAAGCCAATGGTGTTGAAACTATCGCATTGCCGAAAGATAAGAAATTGGCTCAGGAGCTATCCAAAGCCGTAGCAGATGCTTTTGGCAGCCGATTACGCGGTGACAATGGTTGGATTGATCAAAGCCAATCTGCACGAGGAAAACTAGGTTTTGTGAATGCTGGTGGCTTGATCGTGGAACTGGGTTTCATCTCTAATGATGAAGAATTATTTCAATTCAATGCTCAATATTGGTCAGCTGCTAAGGCTGTGGCCAAAGTTCTGATTGAATATGAAAAGTGCAATTAAGGTTTTATTGCTGTGCCTCCTCTTATCAGGTTGCACAGCTCATTCAATTACAACGAATGTAAATGTGGGGATATGTGTTGGGATGGTTTAAATTGATTTATGATAGCCCTATATTATTAAAATATGGTCCAAAAGTAACTAAAAGAAGAGGGCCATATTCCTTTGAAAAATTAACAACCCTTTCAGCAATAGATGTAAATTGATCTACTTTAGAAAGCACACTTTCTTCTAGTATCTCTACACGCTTCTCAGCTGGACTGGCATCTAATTTCTCAAATAAATTTCGTAATTCATTTAAATCAACATTTTCTGGTATACCAAAATAACCATAAGGGTCGCACTGGCTTACCCGAATAGCTTCTTTTCTCGCATTTTGTATATGATTGTGAGCTATTTCACCCTCAAAAACTTCATCAATATCAATGCCAACATCCACATTGTTCATCCTATTTCCATATATTTGCCCATCAATCAGACCTCTAGTTTGTATCCCAGTGCCACAATTTAGAAGGGTGTTTCCATAAATTTTTGGTCCTTTACTCATTTCGCTACCACCTAAATATATGTATCTTAAATAATAAGTAATTATATTAAGCCTAAAAGTATTACCAATCATATTATTTAAAGACATTATTTTCACCTTTTAAGTCCAAACCCCACCCAGACTCCTTCCTAAAAATCCCTCCATTCTTAATCATGTGCTCTATATAAAAGTAGGTCCATGTTTTCATTATTGCTCCTTCCACCCATCCACAATATCAGCCCAGTCTTGCATTATGTTTTACCTACTAACAACCTTAGCACCTTTCCAAAACTCCCCACGTCTACGCACCAGAAAGGAACTGGCGATACTTTCAGCGTGAAATACCTTAGCATCATCCTTATCATCGACCCAAAACCATTCAGGTTGATAGACCTGTTGGACATCTGAAAAATCATCGTATTCCAGTATTTCTTGTGTCGCATCTCGATAGACAAGCCACTTGCCGTCTTTAGTTATGTAGGCCATTGAATACCCCCCTCAAATTACAAACTTCACAATTTATTCAATAAGTTTTTGCTTTTCATAAACGATATACAGTACATAGCTATAACTGTAACACATGCAATATTCCGAACCTTTAAAATGATGATATAGTGCTCTTGCAGATTGACCGACTCAAGAGAATTTTGAGTCGGTTTTTGCGTTTAATATCTGTGGATAAGTCATTTGAAACACCATAAATACACCAATAAAACGCAACTTGCTGATTATTATAAGGAGTATGTATACAATGATTTTAGTGACTGGTGGTTTAGGCTTTATAGGCTCACATATTGCTTTGAGCTTTATGGCGCATGGGCAAGAGGTCATTATTGTAGACAATTTATCCAATGCGAATTTACAAACTCTTGAACGATTAGAATTTATTAGTGGCATGTACGTGCCTTTTGTCAAAATTGATATCCGAAATACGCCTGCTTTGAACAAAGTTTTTGAGCAGTATTCCATTGATGCAGTGGTACATGCCGCAAGCTTTAAATCGCTTGAAGAGTCTGTGTTGAAGCCTTTGGAATATTATAATGACAATGTTAGTTGTATTATGAGTTTACTGCGTGCTATGCAACGCACAGGTGTTCGAA
Source organism: Acinetobacter sp. TUM15064 (assembly GCF_008980265.1). Taxonomy (NCBI): domain Bacteria; kingdom Pseudomonadati; phylum Pseudomonadota; class Gammaproteobacteria; order Moraxellales; family Moraxellaceae; genus Acinetobacter; species Acinetobacter sp. TUM15064. The sequence continues at coordinate 58,310 of NZ_BKFU01000009.1, forward strand.
CTTTGGTGCATCTTTCCAGTCTTGCAGTTTATGGTGAGTCGAGTCTACATCTAGAGGAAGACTTGGAACTGAATTTCGGCTACCCAAACCCGTATATCAAGTCGCAACAAATGGTCGAAGAAATTATTCGAGATACAGCAAAAACAGATAATGAATGGAAAATTGCCATTTTAAGAATGGGCAATGTCGCAGGCGCATTTGAAAATGCAATGCTCGGAGAGCTGTTTCCGCCTTTACCGAAAAATATTATCCCACTGTTGATGCAAGTCGCTGCCAAACAGCGTGATCATATTGAACTGAGAAAAAAAGCACAAACAGCAGACCATACGGTCGAACGTAGTTTTTTACATATTCTGGATGCCTGTGATGCGATTGCTGCTTCGTTACAATGGTTAAGCAATCAACAGTTTGCTTGTGAAGCGTTTAATATCGCAGGCCAAAGTGTGTCGATACAGCAGTTGGTTGAAAAAGTGGAAAGTGTGACGCAAAGTGATATTGCTACAGTCGATGTGGTGGATTCGAACATTGTGGAATTAGATCAGGTCGCGGCAGAGTGTAGTAAAGCGAAAAATGTTTTACATTGGGAAGCGAAGCGCAGTTTACAACAAACCCTTGAGGATGGATGGCGTTTCTACCGACAAAGTTTAGAGGGTCTTTAATTAATTTACTGATAACAATTATCATTTACATGCTTTTACTTAATCATTAAGATAAGGAAAACAAGCGCAAAATAATCATTTTGCAATTCACTTAAAAAGAAAGAGGTTAAAATGCAAACACGTATTGAACACGACACGATGGGCGAAGTTGAAGTACCAAGCGAAGCACTTTGGGGTGCCCAAACTCAGCGTAGTTTGCAAAACTTTAAAATTGGCAGTGAACGTCTACCGCGACCAATGATTCGTGCTATGGGCTTAGTGAAAAAAGCAGCAGCGCAGACCAATGCTGAACTTAACCAAATTCCACAAGAATTGGCGCAATACATCGTCGGCGCTGCGGATGAAGTGATTGCAGGGCAGTGGGATAGTCAGTTTCCATTGGTGGTATGGCAAACTGGTTCAGGTACGCAAAGCAATATGAACTGTAATGAAGTGATTGCGAATATTGCTAATCAGAAACTCGGCAATCCTTTAGGCGCACAAAAACCTGTACACCCGAACGATCACGTCAATCGTGCTCAGTCAACCAATGACTCGTTCCCAACAGCGATTCATGTTGCTGCAAGTATTCAGATCAATGAATTACTGATTCCTGCGGTTACCCAGCTTCGAGATACTTTAGATGCAAAGTCTCAAGCATTTTCAGACATCGTCAAAATTGGGCGAACTCATTTACAAGATGCAACACCATTAACGTTGGGCCAAGAGTTTAGCGGTTATGTTTCTCAGCTCGATCATGGCTTAAAGCGTTTACAACAGGCACTCTCAGGCTTGTATGAGCTGCCTTTAGGTGGAACGGCTGTAGGTACAGGGCTGAATGCGCATCCTGATTATGCGGAAAAATCGGCGGAGCAACTGGCACAGTTGACTGGACTACCTTTTGTGACTGCGCCAAATAAATTTGAAGCATTGGCTGGGCGCGATGCAGCCGTGTTTGCCTCAGGTGCATTAAAAACGCTTGCGGTAAGCTTGAATAAGATTGCCAATGACATTCGCTGGTTGGCTAGTGGCCCGCGTTGTGGTTTTGGTGAATTACGTATTCCAGAAAATGAACCAGGTTCAAGTATTATGCCGGGGAAAGTGAACCCGACTCAAAGTGAAGCGATGACGATGGTGGTGGCTCAAGTCTTGGGCAATGACACCACGATTAATGTTGCGGGCGCATCGGGTAACTTTGAATTGAATGTGTTCATGCCTGTGATTGCGTTTAATTTGTTGCAGTCGATTCAGCTTTTGGGTGACGCATGTAATAGCTTCAATGATCACTGTGCAGTGGGCATTGAGCCGAACCGTGAAAAAATTGACCACTTCTTACATGACTCATTGATGTTAGTTACGGCTTTAAATCCAGTGATTGGCTATGAAAATGCAGCAAAAGTTGCCAAAACAGCTTATAAAGAAGGAAAAACACTAAAACAAGTGGCTGTAGAGTTGAACTTAGTCACTGCTGAGCAGTTTGATGAAGTGGTCCGTCCAGAACAAATGATTTCACCAAATGTAAAATAAATTTTCTTCAATTGCTCAATGAAAGAGCAAATGAACATCAGCAGTTTTTATCTTTGGGCGAAGTCGGTACAATGGTCGACTAAAGATAAACTGCTGATGAGTTACCATGCTTGATATTTATTTGACAGATGTTCAGAAAAACGTGCAATTTAACGATTATCCGGGTGAGCATCCTGTTAAATTTGTTTTAAATTTCAAAAAGATTTTCCCAAGTGTTATGGAATTATTGCTTCCTGTTCTACCTGAAAATGAAAATCTTGAAGAAATGACATGGGAATCAACCACGGCTGACTTTGAACTTTTCAAACTGTTATTGAGTGGTTGGGGCGTGATTGAGTTACGCTTAAACGCGATTAAGCAGTTTAAAGATAAAGATTTTGCAGATGCTCTAGTGAAACGTGCACAACAAAAGCGCAAAGACTTTGCCAAAACACAGCAACAGTTGAAAACGGTTGAACTTGATTATTTATTTATGCATGAAATACATGCGTTAATTGATGCAGAACTAGTTGAATTGGGTGAAAAATTCTATTTACCTGTGCTACGGGACTTATGGAAAAATAAAATTCCCACTCAAGTCTTAGAAGCCAAATTCTAAACAAATTTAAAATCCTCCATTTGGAGGATTTTTTATATGGATAGCAGAACTATGTATTTGTGGTAAACACAAAGCATTTAAACTACATCTAAAGCATTAAATTTTATTATTTGGTCAAATATTGGAATTAATTTTGCTTGATACATTAGGTCATCATTCATGGCAGACTAATGTTTAAATTTGCTATGAATTTTTTTGAATAGAACCACAAGGATTTTAATACATGTCAAATCAGTTCATCGACTTAATTACAAAACGTCGTACTATTTATGCTATTGGTAAAAATGTTGAGCACAGTCCTGAATTTTTAACTGATTTGATCCAAACAGCTATTAAACAAAGCCCATCATCTTTTAACTCGCAGTCATCTCGAGCTGTGATTTTGTTCAATGCGGAGCATGAAAAATTCTGGACTTTTGTGGCTGAAAAACTGAAGTCTTATGCTAAAGACGAAGAAAGTGCAGCTAAAACAACGGCAAAAATGGCTAGTTTTGCAGCAGGTGCGGGAACAGTTTTATTTTTTGAAGATCTAGATGTCATTCAGAGCTTACAAGAGCAATTTCCATCTTATGCTGAGAACTTTCCTATTTGGGCAGAGCATTCTACAGCTATGGCTCAGTTTTCAACGTGGACTGCGTTACATACCTTGGGTCTAGGTGCATCTTTACAACATTATAATCCAATTGTGGATGAAGAAGTCCATGCTGAATGGGATGTGCCTGCTAGCTGGAAACTACGTGCGCAACTGGTCTTCGGTTCAGTTGAGGGTGAAGCTAAAGAAAAAAGCTTTGTGGATGATACGGTGCGCTTCAAGGTATTTAAATAATGAATCAAAAAGCCGTATTCAAATAATACGGCTTTTTTTCTATGTCATTTTCTTTTTAGCAATAGAGCGGATTACTGACCAACCAAGCCTAAAAGTGAATTTTGAGTACTACACATCCGCGTTGCTTCTTCTTCGTTCATTGTTTTGATTTCCTCTTCAAATTTCTTCTTTTGTTCTTTGAGTTGTTCTTCAGCTAAACCCATTTGCTTTCCAAGTTTTTCCATCTTTTCCCATGACTCAATACAGGCCTTCGGCATTTTGCTGCACGCGGTCAAAGACAAAAGGATGATACTTGCACTAATCATGAGTAATTTTTTCATTGCTTAAACCTTTAATTTTGAAACATTATTGATTTTTATATTGAGCCTGTAAGGTAGCAAAAATTTAAGGCTTTGTGTGATTTTTAGTCGCAAAAGTGAATTGTTTTGCACTTGTTCAATCTTCTTAGGGGGGGAGTTATATGTGTCGGCATTAAAAAAGGCATTTAGATTAATCTAAATGCCTTCTTGGTGAATATTCAGAAACTCTACTATTGTAGAGGTCGATGCTGAAGTTCATTTAACTCCCTACGGCTATAGCCACGCGAAGCCAAAACTTTTTTAATACCAACAATCACATCTTCATCTGTTGCTACTTTCAGCTTTTCGAGAAGTTGTTCGTTGGTTTTACAAGAGCAGTCATTTTCAACACAAGCAATTTGATTTTTATGCTCGTTTTGCTGTTCATCTGAAAACAGCTTTTGCCAAAAACTCATAGACACTTCATTAACAACCTAACATAGGGTGAAATATAACCAATCTAGAGAATAATGCAAGATGGGCAAAGAGATAAAAGCAACAATCAGTATCCAAAAATTCCGATTATAGTTTCATAAGTTAACGTTATTATGACAGGGAAAACTCTTGTATTTTATGTAAATTACTATTTTCTAATAATAAGTAAAAATGAAGCCTGTGACGGCTTCATTTTTGAAGTTGCATATTTTGCAACAAATTGTTTAGATTTTTTCCAGCAAAACCCCAGACTCGACATGGTGGGTATAGGGGAATTGGTCAAACATCGCAAACTTTGAAATTTTATGGGTTTGGCTGAGTGTTTTTAAGTTGTCATACAAGCTGTCAGGGTTACACGAAATATAAATGATGCGCTCAAAACGTTGAATCAACTTTAATGTTTCATCATCAATACCCGCACGTGGTGGGTCAACAAACACAGTATCGAACTCATAACTACTCATGTCGATATTTGCTTCTTGTAAGCGACGGAATTCACGTTCACCGTTATAAGCTTGGGTGAAGTCTTCTGCTGACAAGCGTGCGACTTGGATATTGTCGATTTTATTTTGTTCGATATTCCACTGTGCGGCATACACTGAGGACTTAGCCAGTTCAGTGGCTAAGACACGGTTGAAACGGGTTGAAAGCGGTAGGGTGAAGTTACCATTGCCACAGTAAAGTTCTAACAAATCTTTGTGCGACTGTTGTGCAGCATTACAGGCCCATTCGAGCATTTTTTGGCAGACTTGCGCATTGGGCTGGGTAAAACTGCTTTCAATTTGTTTGTACTGATATTTACGCTCAAAAACTTGCAGTTCTTCCACCACAAATTCATCGCTAAGTACCACTTTTTGACCACGGCTACGACCAATCAACTTAATATTTAATTTTTCTGAAAGTTGTTTGGCTAAAACCTGCCATTGTTCATCGAGTGGGCAGCGATAAATCAGCGAAACCAGCATTTCACCTTTTAAGGTCGCTAAGAAATGTACTTCAAATAAGCGTTTTGATAGGAGATCATTGCTTTTTAATTCTGCCAATAAAATAGGCATGAGCTGATTAATACTGGTATCAGCGATTGGGAAGTCATCAATACGAATGACTTTTTTCTGATTGTCTTCATTGCGTTCAAACATGGCATAAAACATATCATCTTCGGTATGCCAAATACGGAATTCTGCACGCATGCGAAAGTTTTTTTCAGGAGATTGAAAAACTTCAAGCGAAGGTGGAGTGAATTCAGCAAATTGAGCTGTAATTCGTTCAATTTTGGCGTCAAGTTGTTGTTGATAAGAAGAAGTCATATGCAGTAAAAATCGCAAACATATTGAAAAAAGAGATGGTAACAAAGTTTGCCGAATTAGCCTAAAGATATTCAGCAAAAGCGTGGAGTTTATTCATGCTACAGGTGGATTGATGTATTGTTATATCGGAAATTTTCGAGCAGATTGAGTCAAACGAAGTCACATAAAAAATGCCAAGTAAACAGACCAGGAGATGTTGACTTGGCAATAGAGGAAACACAGTAATAAACCTGCTGTCCCGATGAGGATTACAGGTTTAAATTGGGTTTAGTTCAAAGTCATCAGACTTGCATTTCCACCAGCAGCTGCAGTGTTAACACTGATCGCGCGCTCAATCACAAAACGTTCCAAAGGAATGGCAGTTTGTGATGGGCTAAGGTGGGTAATACCGACAATCGCACCTTGACGTTCAGCTATCTGTTGTTGCAGAGCTAAAAGTTGTGCTGTCGTACCATGGTGCAATACCGCATCAAATGCATCAGTTTTGATGTCTTTGATGACATGGAACGCTTGAGCCAAAGCTTTAGGCATGCTTGGCATGTGTTTTAACACAAAGCTATTATCTGCGAGTACTGCTGGACGGCTACCGACTGCAAAAATCGCATTCAACTGTTGTAGTTGATCCGCTTCTTGTTCAGCTAATGACAAGACTGCATGACGTGGGATCACCATGTATTGGTTACTTTCACCTGTTGGGCCTTGCAACTCGTAATGATGGCCTGAACAGAAGTTCTCAATTTTTGCCAATTTTACTGCAGGGAATGTTTTAGCTGCCCACTCAAGGAATAATGCAGAGTTGCTGAACTCGACCTGAGGGTTCAAATCAGCACCTGTTGCAAATGGCTTATTCAACTTTTTCGCAGAACAGTTTTGCATTAGGCGATATAGATAAATTGGACCACCCGCTTTAGGGCCTGTACCCGATAAACCTTCACCACCAAACGGTTGTACACCAACAACTGCTCCTACGATGTTACGGTTGATGTAGAGGTTACCTACTTCAGCATGCGTCATCACAGTTTGGATGGTTTCATCAATACGGGTATGTAGACCCATAGTCAGGCCATAACCTTTACTGTTGATGTGCTCAAGTAACTGTTTGAGTGAACCTTGGTTAAAGCGAATCACGTGCAGTACAGGACCAAACACTTCACGCTCTAAATCATTGAGATTTGGCAGTTCGATGAGTGTTGGTGTAATGAACGTGCCTGCATTTAGTTCAGAGTCTTGAGCATCATTACGCATCAACTGGTGTACGCGATGACCTTTTTGACGCATTTTTTCGATGTGCTTTTGGATATTTTCTTGCGCTTCAGCATCAATCACAGGGCCAATATCAGTTTTGAGTAGATATGGATTGCCTACTTGAAGTTGCTGCATTGCACCTTTAAGCATTTGAATCACTGCATCGGCGTTGTCTTCTTGTACGCACAGTACGCGAAGGGCAGAACAACGTTGACCTGCGCTGTCATAAGCTGAGCTAACGACATCAAGTACAACTTGCTCAGTCAGTGCTGATGAGTCAACGATCATAGCATTTTGACCACCTGTTTCAGCAATCAGTGGAATGCTTTCACCATTTTTGCTCAAACGCTTCGCCACAGTTTTTTGCAAAATTTTGGCAACTTCAGTCGAGCCTGTGAACATGATGCCTTGAACCTGTTCAGCTGCGCTGAGCTGTGCACCTACAGTTTCACCACGACCCGGCATCAACTGTACAGCCGCTTGAGGCACACCTGCTTGCCATAAGATTTGAATCGCTTGAGCCGCAATTAGCGGTGTTTGTTCCGCTGGTTTAGCAATCACGGTATTCCCCGCAACCAATGCGGCAGCGACTTGACCTGTGAAGATGGCCAATGGGAAGTTCCATGGGCTAATACACAGCATCGTGCCTAAAGGCTCAACCTCTGCATTCGCATCTAGATCAATCATTTGCGTTGCGTAGTAGCGTAAGAAATCTACAGCTTCACGAACTTCTGCAATGGCATTGGCATAGGTTTTACCACTTTCACGGCACAGTAAAATCATCAGTTCTTCTAGGCGAGCTTCCATTAAGTCAGCAGCGCGAAGAAGGTAACTTGCACGGGTGTCTTTAGCCGTACGTGCCCAAATGTCTTGAACAGCCTGTGCATTATTTAATGCTTGCTCAACTTGTTCAGTTGTTGCTTCTTGTACATAACCGACAACATCTGAGTGACGTGCTGGGTTAACAATACTTTGCTTTACAGCCGTTTCATCTGTCTGGATTTGCTCACCCATAGGTGCAGCAAACCATTGCTGTTGTGAAAACTGTTGAGCTGTTTGATTGAGCTGGGTTAACTCCGTGTCATTTGCAAGGTCTAAACCTTTAGAGTTTGCACGCAGTTGACCATAAAGCTCAGCAGGCAGTGGAATCGAAAGGTGTTTTTGACCGACAACATTTTCACGTTTTGCACTGCTTAGAATGGTTTGCGTTGGATTTTCAATCAAATCATCAATCGCGAGTGACTTGTCTGCAATACGATTTACAAAAGAGGTGTTTGCACCATTCTCAAGTAAACGACGGACAAGATAAGCCAATAGTGTTTCATGGTTGCCGACAGGTGCATAAATACGACATGGGACACCCAGTTTTTTATCTAGCTTTTCACCGACGACTTGTTCATAAAGGGGTTCACCCATGCCATGTAAGCATTGGAACTCATACTGACCTACATAATATTGCTCAGGATTCGCCATTTCATAAATGGTTGCTAAAGTCTGAGCATTATGCGTTGCAAACTGTGGGTAGATTTGTTCTGGCGCAGCCAATAATTTCTTTGCGCAGGCAATGTAAGATAAGTCTGTATGTACTTTACGGGTAAATACAGGATAGTCGGTCATCCCTTCGATTTGTGCTTTCTTAATTTCGCTGTCCCAGTACGCACCTTTCACTAAACGGATCATTAAGCGTTTTTCGCTACGTTTAGCCAAATCTACGATGTAGTCAACCACGTAGAAACAACGTTTTTGGTAGGCTTGGATAACGAAACCAATGCCTTTCCAGTCTTTGAGCTCTGGTTCAAAGCATAGGCGTTCGAGCATTTCTAAAGAAATTTCTAAACGCTCAGACTCCTCTGCATCAATATTTAAACCGATGTTATAACCGCGTGCCAATTTAGCAAGAGTAAAGACTTTGCCATAAAGTTCGTCATGCACACGTGCAATTTGGGCACGTTGGTAACGCGGGTGTAGAGCAGATAATTTAATTGAAATACCTGGGCCGTCATAGACATCTTTGTCTTTTGACGCTTGACCAATGGCATGAATGGCATCGGTATAGTCTTTCATATAACGATCAGCATCGTGGTCGGTCAGTGCCGCTTCACCCAGCATGTCGTATGAATAGCGAAAACCTTTTTCTTCAAGATGTTCAGCATGTTGCAATGCTTCACCAATGGTTTCGCCAGTGACAAACTGTTCGCCCATCATGCGCATTGCCACATCAACTGCTTTACGGATGATGCCACGACCACTACGTGCCAATAAGCCTGTTAAAGTGCCTGATAAGCTATTTTGCTTTGGTGTTTCCATCAACTTGCCAGTGAGCATCAAGCCCCATGCTGCTGCATTGACAAACATTAAGTTACTTTGACCAACGTGCTCTTTCCAGTTGCCTTGGTTGATTTTGTCCTTAATCAACAAGTCACGTGTTGCCATGTCTGGAATACGAAGTAATGCTTCAGCTAAACACATCAGTGCGATGCCTTCTTGAGAAGACAGTGCAAATTCTTGTAAGAGTCCTTGCACAATACCCGCTTTACCGCTGCCGCTTTTACGTTCACGTAAAGTATGAGCCAAATCAAACGCAAGTTCGTGAATGCGTTGATTCATTTCATCAGAAATTTTGCTGTGGTCTAATAAGTTTTGAACACACTCAGTTTCGGCACGTCGCCAAGCGGTGTTGATTTCAACCTCAAACTCATTTTTTTCTTTGAATTCGGTAATATATTCAAATGGTGTTTGAGATTCGTTGAAATGCGCGTTGCTTTCCATCATATTCATGCCTACATCCTGTGCATACAATAATGTGTTGAGAGATCTATAGTAATTAATTTATGATTACAGAAAGAATGCCGAATAACTCACTATAATTTGTATGCTATTTAGAGATTAATTCAGATGACGAGCCCAATTATTGGTTTGGACCGAACAGATATCAAAATATTGGATATTCTTCAGAGAGATGGAAAGATATCGAACATTAAACTTGCCGAGGAGGTGAACCTATCTGCCACGGCGGCTTTGGCTCGGGTGCAAAAATTAACTAAGGAAGGTTTTATTTTAAGTTATGAAGCGCGTTTAAATCCAAACATGCTGAATGCCAGTTTTGTGGTGTTTGTTGAAATTCTTTTGGATAAGACGACACCGAATGTTTTAGATGATTTTCGCCATGCAGTATTACAACACGATGAAATTGTGGAATGTCACATGACCAGTGGCGGTTTTGACTTTGTGGTGAAGATTCGCTGTGCCAGTATGGACGAATTTCGTAAAATATCAGGTCAAGTGTTATGGCAGTTGCCGGGCGTGAAAGAAACGCGCAGTTATCCAGTCATGGAAGTCATCAAAGAAAGTTCACGTATTCAGCTGAAATATAAACCGCAGTCGAAATGATTGAGTGTGCGAAATGTAAAAAAGGGGCTTAAAAGCCCCTTAATTTTTGCCATTCCAAGCGTTACATTAACGTTGTGCAGACTCTTCTTTCATTTCAGCCATTGCTTGTTTGTAGAGTGCATCTGCTTTTTCAAAGCGTTGAACCATTTCAGCTTCAGGCGCTTTGCCCAACAAGCTTACAACCACAATACTGATCCAAGAGAAGATGAAGCCTGGGATGATTTCATATAGGCCAAGATGCCCCATAGTATTTTTCCACAGAATAACAGTCACGGCACCTACAAGAATACCTGCAATAGCACCATTCAAGGTCATGCGCTTCCAGAATAAAGACAAGATAATGAGTGGACCAAATGCTGCGCCAAAACCTGCCCATGCATAAGCCACAAGGCCTAGAACTTTACTGTCAGGGTTGCTTGCTAAACAAATTGCAAGAACTGCAACAGCAAGCACCATGAAACGACCCACCCAAACTAGCTCCTTTTGAGATGCTGTTTTGCGGATAAATGCTTTGTATAAATCTTCAGTCAATGTGGTAGAACATACCAGTAACTGACAGCTTAATGTACTCATTACTGCGGCTAAAATTGCGGCCAGAACAATACCTGCAACCCATGGATTGAATAAGATTTTAGTTAGTTCCATGAACACAGTTTCAGGGTTTTGAGAAACCACTGCGGCGAGTTCAGGGTGTTGTTGGAAGTACGCAATGGCAATAAAACCTGCTCCTACCGCACCACCTAGACATAAAATCATCCACGTCATACCAATACGACGTGCAGCTGGAATTGTTTTCACAGAATCTGCTGCCATGAAGCGGACAAGAATGTGTGGCTGACCGAAATAGCCTAAGCCCCAAGCTAAGGATGATAGAACTGCAACCGTACTCAACTCAGAGAAAATATGCATCGCTTGTGGACGAGCAGTTTCGAGTAAAATCGTGAATTCAGCTGCATTACCATCAATCGCAAGGTAAGTCATGATTGGGGTCAATAGTAACGCAAAAATCATTAAACCTGCTTGGAATGTGTCTGTCCAGCTGATTGCGAGGAAGCCACCAATACAAACATAACTGATAGTCGCGATTGCGCTAATCCAAAGTGCAGTGGTGTAATCCCAACCAAAGATACTTTCAAACAGGCGAGAGCCAGCAACCATACCTGAAGCACAGTAAATGGCGAAGAAAACTAAAATTACAACCGCAGAAATCATACGTAAGATACGTTTACGGTCTGCAAAACGACCAGTAAAGTAATCGGGTAGTGTAAGTGCATTATTCTGGATTTCAGTGTGCACACGTAAACGTCCTGCAACCAATAACCAGTTCAGCCAGGCACCAATAATCAGACCGACTGCAATCCATGCCTCAGATAAACCTGATAGATAAATTGCACCAGGTAAGCCCATGAGTAACCAACCACTCATGTCTGATGCACCAGCAGAAAGGGCAGTAACGACACTTCCTAAACTACGACCACCTAAGATGTAGTCATCAAAGTTGCTGGTAGATTTGTATGCATAGAGGCCAATAGCAACCATGGCAAAGATATAAACTAAAAACGTGACGAGGGTGGGGTTAATTTGACTCATAGGCATTCCTTGGCAAAAAATCCGAGATGGGAGATTTTTTAATCGCTTTGTTTGAGAGGGCGATTCAATCATGAAAATAAAATTACACTCTGTAACAGTTGTGAGATATTTTTGTGTATTTTATGTAAATATTAATTGTTTTTTAAAATTGTCTTATAACTTATTGAAAATATTTTATTTGTTTGTTGCTTAGTTTTAGTTTGTGCAAGTTGTACAAAATTTATATTTTTCATTTTATGAAATCATTGGCTTAATTATCATTTAAAGCTTATTTTAATTACGAGATGTTACAATTAATACATAAAGCAAACATTCAAATATAAAATATTTCATTTATGAAATATATTTACAGCAATGAAACATATCGAAAAGACTAGTATTTCATTATTGCACTAATTCTGTGCATCTAAGTGAGTACTAGGCAGTGACTACGGTTCAAGTCGATCAAACAAGAATAGAACGTGATTTATTGGGAGCGAAGGAAGTTCCAATGGATTGCTACTATGGCATTCATACTTTACGTGCTTTAGAAAACTTTCAAATTTCTAATCAGAAAGTAGGAACTCAACTTCATTTTATCCGTGCTTTGGCGCAAGTTAAAAAAGCCTCAGCGCAAAGCAACTGTAAATTTGGCAAAATCTCTCCCGAAATTGCTCAGGCCATTGATATTGCATGTGATCAATTAATCCAAACTCCTGAAAGCTGGACGCATGCTTTTCCTTTAGATGTTTATCAAGGTGGAGCAGGCACGTCGATTAATATGAATACCAACGAAGTGTTGGCCAATCTCGCATTGGAGCATTTATCACTTCCTAAAGGTAAATACGACGTTATTCATCCAAATGACCATGTAAATAAATCACAATCGACCAATGATGTGTACCCAACGGCGCTACGTTTAGCAACGTATTATAGTTTGGATGACTTATTTACACAGATCCAAAATTTAATTCATTCTTTGCAAGGCAAAGCAGTTGAGTTTCAATATGTCTTAAAGATGGGGCGTACCCAGTTGCAAGATGCTGTGCCGATGACTTTGGGGCAAGAGTTTCGTGCCTTTGCAACTTTATTAAAGGAAGACTTACGTTTAATTGAACGTACACGTGAGCTTTTATTAGAAGTGAACTTGGGTGCAACTGCAATTGGTACCGGGGTGAATACACCACAGGGTTATGCAGTTGAAGTGGTTCAGGCCTTGAAAGAGCTGACGGGTCTTAACTTAATTGGTGCGGAAGATTATGTTGAAGCAACCAGTGACTGTGGTGTGTTTATTATCTTATCGAGCACCTTAAAACGTTTGGCGGTGAAGCTCTCGAAAATCTGTAATGACTTACGCTTACTCAGTTCTGGTCCATGTACCGGTTTGGCTGAAATTCGTTTACCAGAACTACAGGCTGGTTCATCTATCATGCCTGCAAAAGTCAATCCTGTGATTCCTGAAGTGGTGAACCAAATCGCGTTTAAAGTGATTGGTAATGATTTAACTGTGACCATGGCAGCAGAAGCAGGTCAGTTACAGTTGAATGTAATGGAGCCTGTTATTTCGCAGAGTATTCATGAGTCAATTGAATTGCTTAAAAATGGTATTGCTGCATTAGACACTAAATGTATTCAAGGCATTCAAGCCAATGAACAAGTATGCTATGACGCAGTTATGCGTAGTGTTGGTATTGTGACTTTACTTGATCCAATTTTAGGTCATGCGAAATGTGACGAAATTGGGAAACAGTGTATTGCTGAAAATAAAACCATTCAACAGGTAGTATTGGAGCAAGAGCTACTGACACAAGACCAGTTGGATCAAATCTTCTCATTTGAAAACTTGGTGACTGAAGTGACGCCTACAGTCGTTCCTTTGGCACAAGTCAGTTAAACATTTATAGCCTTAGAAATGTATAAAAGCAGCCAATCGGTTGCTTTTATACATTTAAGCTAAGACTGGCTAACAATCTAGCCTGGTTAGAACTACAATAATATGCAGAGAGAAAGATGATTAGATTGATATGCTCACTAAACTAACCAATTTGTTGAAACGAAAGAAAGATGCACCAGAACAACTGTTTTTGCAGCAGCATCAGATTGAATATGATGAACAGAATGGATTTATTATTGAGGGTGTTGTGATCAATGATATACATGCTGAACGCTTAGCGTATTTCTCAAATCGTCGAATCAGTCAGTTTGATGACCTTAATGCACTTTTTTATAGTGCGATGTTGATGAATGAAAAAATTGATTTGGAAATAGCCAGTGGGCGCTTTGTTGCTCGTTTGGGTAATAATCTTGAAAACTTAACCGAGTTAAAGCACATCATTAAACTCCTGAGCGACTATTATTATCAGTTTATTCGCGATAAAAAATAGAACATTTAAATGGCATAAAATTGAGTGATGAAAGGGGCTTGGCTACGTGTAAGCGGGTGTTTTGTAGCGAAAAATAACGTGCGGCTTTAGGACATCGTGCTAGTATATGACGCATGTTTTTAGGTGCTTAAGCAATGCCCATGTTCCAAGAAGAAATCTCCCAACTGAATGTGCAACAACTAAAAGCGGGCGAAAAAAGATGGCTCGGAAATCTGCTCGGCTCATCTGTTGCGCTATTTATTCAAACGCTCAGTACACAGAATAAAAAACTTTTTGTGGTTGTTGCAAAAAATAACCAACATTTGGCGCAACTCGAAAGTGAGTTTGAGTTTTACGGCATCCGACCGACGATTTTTCCTGATTGGGAAATTCTGCCTTATGACCGGTTATCTCCTCATCAAGATATCGTGTCTGAGCGTCTCGCGATTTTATCCAATATGCCACAAACGGGTGTCTTATTGATTTCGGCTTCGACCTTGGCACAACGTGTGGCACCGACTTCGTGGGTTTTAGGTGAGCATTTTGATATCCGGGTCGGTCAAAAGTTTGAATTGGAACAGCAAAAGAAACGTTTGATTCAAGCAGGCTATCATTTGGTCGACACAGTATACGACCATGGTGAATTTGCAGTTCGCGGTAGCATTATGGATATCTATGCTTCAGGTCAAGCGGCGCCAATTCGCATAGATTTATTTGATGATGAAATTGAAACTCTTAAATTTTTTGATCCGGAAACACAGAGAACAACACAAAACCTGCAACAGTTTTCTGTTTTGCCAGCCAAAGAATTTCCTCTGAAAGAGGCACGTAGTGTATTCCGTGATCGTTATGCGGAGATGTTTCCAACGGCGAACCCTAAGAAGAACCCAATTTATCAAGATGTGTTAGAAGGGATTGCATCACCAGGGATTGAGTTCTATTTGCCACTTTTTTTTAGTGTGGAGCAGATGCAAGCTCAAAGTACACTACTTTCATACTTACCTAGTCATTCTATTGTCATTACAGATAAACAGGTTGATGATGGTTTAGATAGTTTTTGGAAAGAGGTTGATCGTCGCTATCAGGACCGTAGACACAATATTGATCAGCCCATTTTGCCACCTGAACAACTTTTTATTTCAACCAATCAAATTTTAGAACAGCTCAATACCTTTCCACGCATTATTGCCTCAGGCGATATTTTCGACTTAAAAGCGGGGGTGGTGAATTTAAAGACTGAACTTCCACCTCGTTTACCCGTCGACCCAAAAAGTGAAAAACCTTTTCATGCGGTGAAACAGTATATTGATACAGCAAATCATCCCGTATTACTGGTTGCTGAAAGCGCGGGGCGTCGTGAAACTTTGAAAGATGCATTGCGCGCAACATTGGGAGAAATTCCTAATGTCGAAAATTTTGCTGAGTTTCAAAAGTCTTTACATGCTATTGCCATTACCAATGCACCATTAGAACGTGGTTTGGTCTTAAAAAATACGCTGAGTGTTATCTCAGAAAACCAGTTGTATGAACACCGTGTGGTGCAACGTCGGCGTAAGCGTCAACAAGAGGTTTCTGAAGAGTTTCTCATTCGCAGTTTGACTGAGTTGAGCATGGGTGCGCCAGTTGTACATATTGACTATGGTGTAGGACGTTATGCAGATTTAGTCACTTTAAGTATTGATGATCAGGACTATGAGTTCTTGCAGCTTGACTATGCCGATGCTGCCAAAGTTTATGTTCCTGTGACTAATCTGCATTTGATTAGTCGCTATAGTGGTGGTGACCCAGACTTGGCACCCTTACATAAGTTGGGTACAGATGCTTGGAGCAAAGCGAAGCGTAAAGCACTCGAGCAAATTCATGATGTGGCGGCAGAATTGTTACATATTCAAGCACGTCGTCAAGCCAAACCTGGTTTTGGCTTTGAGCTAGAGCATGGCCAATATATGCAGTTTTCCAGTGGCTTTGCCTATGAAGAAACGCTAGATCAGGCTAATGCGATTGAGGCGACTTTATATGACATGCAACAGGCGAAACCAATGGATCGTTTGGTCTGTGGTGATGTAGGCTTTGGTAAAACTGAAGTGGCAATGCGGGCTGCTTTTTTAGCAGTACAAAACAATAAGCAAGTTGCGGTTTTGGTTCCAACAACTTTGTTGGCTCAACAGCATTATGAGTCGTTTAAAGACCGTTTTGCGGATTGGCCTATTCGTATAGAAGTTTTATCTCGTTTTGGTACCAGTAAGAGCCATACTAAAACGATCGAAGATCTGGCAGAAGGCAAAGTCGATATTGTGATTGGTACGCATAAAATCTTGCAAGAAAGCGTCCAGTTTAAAGATTTAGGTCTTATGATTGTGGATGAAGAGCATCGGTTTGGGGTGCGTGATAAAGAACGGATCAAGGCGATGCGTGCCGATGTGGATATGTTAACCCTTACCGCAACACCAATTCCGCGTACTTTAAACATGGCGTTTAGTGGTATGCGAGATCTTTCAATTATTGCAACGCCACCTGCACGACGTTTAGCGGTCAAAACTTTTGTACAAGAGCATACGGGTGATGCCGTCAAAGAAGCTATCTTGCGTGAATTACTGCGTGGTGGGCAGGTTTACTTCTTGCACAATGAAGTAGAAACCATTGAGCGCGCGGCTGAAAGTCTCCGAGAGTTGGTGCCTGAAGCACGTGTTGCTGTTGCACATGGGCAAATGCGCGAACGCGAGTTAGAGCAAGTCATGCAGCAGTTCTATCATAAAGAATATAATGTATTGGTTTGCTCAACCATTATTGAAACAGGGATTGATGTCCCAAATGCCAATACTATCTTGATTGAACGTGCTGATAAACTGGGGCTTGCACAGTTGCATCAACTGCGTGGACGTGTTGGGCGCTCGCACCATCAAGCCTATGCATATTTACTGGTGCCATCCATTAAAGGGTTGAAAGGCGATGCTGAAAAGCGTTTAGATGCTATTCAGCGGGCCTCAACCCTTGGAGCAGGTTTCATGTTGGCGACGGAAGATTTAGAAATTCGTGGGGCTGGTGAGTTACTCGGTGAGCAACAAAGTGGATCAATGCAAGCCATTGGTTATAGCTTGTATATGGAAATGCTTGAGAAGGCGACTAAAGCTATTCAAAAAGGGAAAACGCCAAATTTCGATGCGCCACTATCACTGACCGCAGAAATCAATTTACATATGCCAGCCTTGATTCCAGATGAATATTTAGGAGATGTGCATCAGCGTTTATTGTTTTATAAGCGGATTAGTAATACAGATCGTCAGGAAAAGCTTGATAATATTCGCATGGAGCTGATTGATCGTTTTGGTATGCCGCCACAGCCTGTGAAGCAACTCTTTGCTGTTCATCAGATTCGCCTAAAAGCTGAAACATTAGGAATCACGAAAGTTGATATTTCGGGCAATGGAGGAGCTATTGAATTTTCACCTGATACACCTGTACAGGCCATCAGTATTATTCAAATGATGCAAAAACACCCTACCTTTTTTAGAATGGAGGGCGGTCAGCGCTTAAAGGTTATGGTGATGTTAGAAGAGTATGAAAAGCGAATTCAGTTTATCAATGACTTATTAGCAAATTTACTTAAAGAATTGCATTAATTAGTAGCTCTAATTTGCTGTTATTTCATACAGATATCAGGTATTTCGTAGGTGTTTGCACGACAAAAAGAAATACTTGATTTTTTGATGAAATTTATTAAAGTGATAAATGTGATGTAGTTCAAAGTAAAACGTATTTTATTTGTATTGAAACACATTGCTTATAATATTCACCTCCGATTGGATGTGATAGTATTAGCCATTATTCTAATTTGCATCATTTATAAAGATATGTTTAGTTTGCATCCACAACTTGCTCAAGATACGTTTTTTGTAGGCGACTTTCCACTTTCAACATGTCGCTTAATGAATGATATGCAATTTCCGTGGCTAATTTTAATTCCACGCGTGCCAGGTATCACTGAGTTATATGAACTCAGCCAAGCCGACCAAGAACAGTTTTTACGTGAGTCAAGTTGGTTGTCAAGCCAATTAGCTCGCGTATTCCGAGCTGATAAAATGAATGTTGCTGCTTTGGGTAACATGGTGCCACAGCTTCATTTCCACCATGTGGTTCGTTATCAAAACGATGTTGCATGGCCAAAACCAGTTTGGGGTACTCCAGCTGTTCCTTATAGCAATGAAGTCCTTGCACATATGCGCCAGACTTTAATGCTTGCATTACGTGGACAAGGTGATATGCCGTTTGATTGGCGTATGGACTAATTCACGTGGAAATCAAATCAGGGATGATTTGATCGTGCGCATCATGGGGAACAATCAGTGCCATTAGACGATTGGATATCTAAAGAACCCAAACAATTTGAATACTTCCATCGAGTGATGGGGTATAGCATGTTGTCGCTATTGACTATCGTTTATCACTACACGATGGCGGATACGCATTATCAAATTTATGTCCCATTATTGTTATTGGTTGTATTATTGTTTGCACCACCATTTTCAAGGTGGTTAGGCTATCGCTTCAACACTAATGTACGACGTAGTGTGATGTTTGTGATTGATATTGTTGTCACTTCAATTATTTTGGCAGCAATTCATCTGAATATCGTACTCACTTTTTTGTCTATTTTTGCACTGCTTTATACCGCCATTAGCAACAAAGTTTCATTTCTCATGATTTCTTTGGCGAGTCTGATTGGTGTTGTTGTTTTTTATTTATCTCTGATCTTTATCTTTGGTTTTGGTGAATATTTTGAAGCGACTAGTACCGAGCTGACCGTATTGGGTTTTTTGTGTCTGATTACTTATTTTGGTGTGGGTAGTTATTATCAGCGCAACCAAATGCAGGATATATATCGCCGCAAGAATCATTATTACGATCAAATGAATCGCTACATGGAATTTGCGAATCAGTTGAGCCGCTATGCTCCAGTGCAACTGTGGCAGTCAATTATGAAAGGTGAGTCTGAAGCGAAAATTGAATATAAACGTAAAAAACTCACGGTTTTCTTTTCAGATATTCAAGGTTTTACAGAGTTGTCTGAAAGCTTAATTCCCGATGATTTGGCATTCCTGCTTAATGACTATTTAAGACACATGACCGAGATTGCGAAGCAATACGAGGGTACTGTTGATAAATTCATGGGGGATGCCATTTTAGTCTTTTTTGGTGATCCGAATTCTGAGGGAGTAGAGCGGGATGCGCAGAATTGCCTAGAAATGGCAATGGCAATGCGCCAGCAAATGAAAATTTTGCGTGAGCGTTGGGTGAAAATGGGTTATCCGCCTTTGCACATTCGTATGGGTATTTCTACGGGTTATTGTCACGTTGGAAACTATGGTGCATCACATCGGATGGCTTATACCATTGTTGGGCGTGATGCAAACCTTGCAGCGCGTTTACAGAGTGCAGCTCAAGTGGATGAAATCTTAATTTCAGATGATACGCATAATTTAGTAAAAAATGACTATCTTTGTGCACCGAAAGCACCAATTTTCCTTAAAGGGATAAAAGGGGCTGTGAAGACTTGGCAAGTCGTTGAAAAATATACATCTCAGAAATCAGACTACCAACGCTGGTTTGATTATGAATATAAGGGATTTCATTTACTGCTGAATTTGGATGAGGTGCAGAATTTTGAATACCCGCAGTTGATTCAAGTTTTAGAAAAAATGATTCAACGTATTCAAACGCAGCAAAAAATGACGAATTCTCAAGGTATTGTGAAATTAAATCTTGAAGATGAGGTCGTTGAAACCGTTAAAAGAAACGAATACCATTAATGATGATACGCTTGTAAAAACAAAAAGCATTAAAAAAGCCACTACAAATGAGTGGCTTTTTTAATGCTTGAAAAATTAGTGATTTTCAGACGCATGGTTAATGGTGTATTTCGGGATTTCAACTTCTAAGTCTTCATCTATTAACTTCACTTGGCAAGATAAGCGAGAATCAGGCTCTAAGCCCCAAGCACGATCTAGTAAATCAGCTTCAATATCATTCATTTCTTCTAAGCTGTCAAAACCTTTTCGCACCACCACATGACACGTTGTACATGCAGCAGACATATCACATGCATGTTCAATTTTGATTCCATTTTTGAGTAAGCTTTCACAAAGATTTGCATTTTGCTCGACTTCAAACTCAGCACCTTCTGGGCAGATTTGCGCATGTGGAAGAACTTTAATACGTGGCATAGTCTTTACCTATAAATTAGTTTGAGTTTGACCAGTCGTCGAGTTTTGTGCCTTTCAGCGCAGCATCGATATGCTGATTCATGCGTGCTGCTGCAAAAGCATCACTGTGTATTTTAAGCTGTTCAACAGCAGATTCAATGGCTTTGATTTCTGTTGTTTCAAGTGTTGCTTCTAATGAAGTTTTGGCTGCATTTAATGCAACTTGCTGCTCACTTGTGAGTAGGTGTGCATCTATTTTTAGTGCTTGTTCTAAAGCTTCAAGTTCACGTTTGGCTTCCACTTTGGTTTCTTGTAAGTGGCGAAGATTTTTATCTTCTTCAGCAAACTTGTAACCATCAAGCAGTAAGCGTTCCATATCGCTATCAGCCAAACCATAAGATGGTTTGATGTCGATTTGCGCATGTACGCCAGAGGTTGTTTCTTTGGCAGAAACCGTCAGTAAGCCATCTGCATCTACTTGGAAAGTCACTTCAATACGTGCTTGACCTGCAGTCATAGGTGGAATGCCACGAAGAACGAAGCGACCTAAGCTGCGACAATGTTCAACCAAATCACGTTCGCCTTGAACCACGTGGATTAGCATCGCAGTCTGACCATCTTGGTAAGTCGTGAACTCTTGACGACGTGCAACGGGAATGGCTGTATTGCGTGAAATAAGCCGCTCAACCAAGCCCCCCATGGTTTCAAGACCGAGAGATAGTGGGGTGACATCAAGTAGTAATGCCCCATCTGCTGTATTGCCAATCAACTGGTTAGCAGTAATTGATGCACCAATTGCGACAACTTCATCTGGATTGATCGTACACAATGGTTCTTGAGCAAACACTTCACGAACAGCATTTTGTACAGCGTAAGAACGTGTTGAACCACCAACCAAGACTACGTTTTGAATGTCACTGAGTTCAAGCTTGGCATCGCGGAGCACACGTTTGCACACGCTAATCGTCTTATCTAAAGCAACTTTGATAATGCTTTCAAATGTCGCACGATCAAGAGTCAGGCTATGCTCTAGCACCTGCAAATGTACGCTTTCTGCGTTTGTTAAAGCTTCT
Organism: Acinetobacter sp. TUM15064; assembly: GCF_008980265.1. Classification (NCBI taxonomy): domain Bacteria; kingdom Pseudomonadati; phylum Pseudomonadota; class Gammaproteobacteria; order Moraxellales; family Moraxellaceae; genus Acinetobacter; species Acinetobacter sp. TUM15064. The sequence continues at coordinate 79,819 of NZ_BKFU01000009.1, forward strand.
TTGGCTTTACGCGCAGCAACCAAAACATGTGCATATTCAGTATCGTCGAACTGCTCAATGTTGAGTTCTTTTTTCGCCCATTTTACGATTAAACGATCAAGATCATCACCACCTAATGCGGTATGGCCACCTGTTGCTAAGACCTCAAACACGCCTTGTGAAAAGCGTAGAATGGAAACATCAAACGTACCACCACCTAAGTCATAAATTACATAGTTATGATCATGTGCAAGATTGGTGTCTTGGTCGAGACCATACGCAACTGCAGCAGCAGTAGGCTCATTTAAAAGACGCAATACGTTTAAACCTGCAAGTTGTGCGGCATCACGTGTTGCTTGACGCTGGGCTTCATCGAAGTATGCAGGAACGGTAATCACTGCACCATTGACTTCATTTTTTAAGCTTGCTTCAGCACGATCTTTCAATTGCTTTAAAATTTCAGCGGACACTTCGACAGGGGTTTTGCGGCCCTGTGAGGTTTCAAAAGCGGGCATTTGATTATCTTCACCCACTAAAGTGTATGGGTGTTGAAACTTAATGTCGGCTTTAGAACGGCCCATAAAACGTTTGACCGAAACAATGGTATTTTTAGGATCGGAAGTCAAAAAGGGTTTTGCTTCATCGCCATACTGAATTTGGTTTGTACCATAATGTGCGATCGAAGGAAGCAAGACACGACCTTGTTCGTCGTGTAAAACTTTGGCTTTGCCTGAAAGGACAGTGGCAACAAGAGAGTGAGTTGTACCTAAGTCGATACCAATGGCAATACGGTGTTCATGTGGCGCACTTGATTGTCCAGGTTCTGCAATTTGCAAGAGAGCCATGAGTTACATCCTTTGAGCGTCAAAAATTAAAAATAGGTTAAAATTCATCATCTAAATCAAAGTTATCGTCATCTTCAAAACGATCTTCAGCTTTGTCTATATCATGCATGACTTTGACAAAGAAACGAAGTTTGCGGACATCATCACGTGCTTCGGCCCAATCTTCAGCTTCAAAATCAATTTTGAATTCACGAACTAAACCGTCAATCCATTGTTGAACGTCAATTTTGAGTGATTGTAATTCATCTGCTGAATGTGCTTCATCGAGTTGTTCGCGAATTTCTAATGCGGATTGAAGAAATTCAAAGTCGTTGATGGATTGATCAAGATGGTAGTCTTGTTTTTTTAAACCTAATAAATATCCTGCGCGGCTATCGACCTGAGATAAAACTTTAAATGCTTGATTGATCTCGCTTGATTTAATCAGGGCTTGATCTTTATCGAGGGCTTTATCTGGGTGATATTGTTGCTGCAACTTTAAAAACTCTGCTTTTAAAGCTGCTAAATCAATATCGAGTGCTACTGGGAGGTTAAACAACTCAAAATGATTCATAGGAAGGGGGTTCCGCGCTAAATTTGGAGTGCTTGCAAAAGCAAAAACACGCTATGTAAATGCAATTAAAACAGTGTAATACACACTGTTTTAATGTCTAAAAGGCAAACCTGTGGTTTGATTTATACAGTGAAAGATTCACCACAACCACATTCACCTTTTTTGTTTGGGTTATTAAACTCAAAGCCTTCGTTTAAACCGTTTTTCACATAGTCCATCTCCATACCATCGAGATAAACCAAGCTTTTTGGATCGACAAAAACCTTTACCCCAAACTGCTCAAAAGTGGTGTCATGTGCATCAATTGAATCAACAAATTCGAGCACATAAGCTAAACCAGAACAGCCTGAAGTTTTCACGCCAACGCGAATACCTTCACCCTTACCGCGATTCTTTAAATAATTGCTGATATGAGTTGCAGCATTTTCAGTTAAATGGATCATGAAAACTCCGTTAATCGTTCTTTAAAATGCAAAGCAATTAAGCTTTAGATTTTTTGCTGCGGTAGTCTTCAACCGCTGCTTTAATCGCGTCTTCAGCCAGCACAGAGCAGTGTACTTTTACTGGAGGAAGAGCAAGCTCAGTTGCGATATCAATATTTTTGATCGCTTGAGCTTCATCTAAGGTTTTGCCTTTTAGCCATTCAGTCACTAAAGAGCTTGATGCAATAGCAGAACCACATCCATAAGTTTTGAAACGTGCTTCTTCAATCACACCGTTGTCATCCACTTGGATCTGTAAGCGCATTACGTCACCACATGCAGGTGCACCGACCATACCGGTACCAACGTTTTCCGCATTTTTATCTAATACACCAACATTACGAGGGTTTTCGTAATGATCAATTACTTTTTCGCTATAAGCCATGATGCGTCTCCAAACCTCGGGGTCAGCGTTAATATTTAATATGGGGTTAAAACTTGATTTTTCAATGAAGTCATCCAGTATGTGAATGACTTCAAAGGATAAAATTAGTGTTCAGCCCACTCAACTGTAGAAAGGTCGATACCTTCTTTGTACATGTCCCAAAGTGGAGAAAGTTCACGAAGTTTCTCAACCGCAGAGCGTGTTACTGTAAGTACGTGGTCAATGTCTGCTTCAGTGGTGTATTTACCAAAACTGAAACGAATTGAGCTGTGCGCAAGTTCGTCAGACAAGCCTAATGCACGTAATACATAAGAAGGTTCTAATGTTGCTGAAGTACATGCTGAACCAGAAGATACAGCAGCGTCTTTCAACGACATCATTAACGATTCACCCTCAACAAAGTTGAAACTGACATTTAAGTAGTTTGCAACGTTTTGTGTTGGATGGCCGTTTAAGAAAATTTGTTCTAAGTCTTGTAAGCCATTCCAAAGCTTGTCACGAAGTACGCGAATGCGTGCTTGTTCCGAAGCTAAGTTCTTACCTGCAAGTTCAAATGCTTCACCCATACCAACGATTTGGTGTGTTGCAAGTGTACCAGAACGCATACCGCGTTCATGACCGCCACCATGCATTTGTGCTTTTAAGCGAACGCGTGGAGTACGACGTACATAGAGTGCGCCAATACCTTTAGGGCCATAAATTTTGTGAGCCGAGAAGCTCATTAGGTCTACTTTCATAGTTGAAAGGTCAATTTCAACTTTACCCGCGGCTTGAGCTGCATCGACATGGAAGAAGATCTTGTGCGCACGTGTGATTTCACCAATTGCCGCAACATCAGTCACAGTACCAATTTCGTTGTTCACCATCATTAGGGAAACAAGAATGGTATCTGGACGAATAGCTGCTTCAACCATTTCAGGGGTAATTAAACCCGTGTTTGGTAGTGGCTCAAGGTAAGTGATTTCAAAACCTTCAGACTCAAGCTCACGGCAAGTATCTAAAATAGCTTTGTGTTCAATTTTACTGGTAATAATGTGCTTGCCTTTAGACGCATAGAATTGTGCTACGCCTTTAAGTGCAAGGTTATCAGATTCAGTAGCACCAGAAGTCCAAACGATTTCGCGTGGATCTGCTTTGATCAAGTTCGCAACTTGTTCACGTGCATATTCTACTTTTTCTTCTGCCTGCCAACCGTAAGCATGCGAGCGAGATGCTGGGTTGCCAAATGTGCCGTCAAATGTCAGACATTCCATCATGCGTTCAGCGACTTGAGGGTCTACAGGAGTTGTTGCTGCATAATCAAGATAAATTGGACGTTTCATGTCAAATACCTGTTACCGATAAAAGGGCTGAATCTGAAGGTGCTGTGTTTTGGCGAATGGCAACTTTTTGGACGTTGTCACGTGCTACAAGGTCAGCAAGAGTGATTTTAGCGAGATAGTCGGCAATGTGATGGGAGAGTTCTTGCCATAAATCGTGAGTTAAGCACATTGCACCATTTTGGCAGTTGCCTTTATGGTCACAGCGAGTGGCATCAACTGTTTCGTTTACAGCTTCAATAACTGCTAATACTGTAATTTCATCAGCGCGACGAGCTAAATGGTAGCCACCATTGGCACCACGAATGCTAGAAACTAAGCCGTGGCGCTTTAATTTCGCAAATAACTGCTCAAGATAAGCAACAGAGATAGTTTGACGAGCTGCAATTTCAGCAAGCGTGATCGTTTGTTCAGTTGGCTGCAAAGCTAAATCAAGTAGAGCAGTCACTGCGTAGCGTCCGCGAGTTGTTAAGCGCATGATTCGATACACATGATTAGACTAGATGTGCCGATTTTAAGAATCCTGACTAAAATAGTCAAGTTTTTTTAATAATGATTATGCGTATTTAATTTGCTTGAAATATTATGTAGTTATGCAAGCCAAATATTATATACCAATAAGCTAATCAAAAGTATAGAAAACAGTAAAAATGTGACATTTATACGTTTTTGGCGTTGCTCCATGCGACGAATACGGTTTTTGTATTGTTTCACTTCAACTTGTAGGGTGTTGATTTTAGAGCGTTGCTCATCAATTTTTTCTAAAAGTGGCGCAATACGTTTTTTTGATGCAACCACATTTTGTGGATCAGTTGGTTCAGTTAACCAATTTTTCCAGTCGGCTAAAACTTTAGGGGCACTAAAGTGTAAAATTAAATCTCTGAACTCATCTTTGAGTATGATGTCGCCATCAATACGCATGGTTTTAATACTGCGACGGTTTCCAAAAACGAAAATTTTAATTAAATCCATTAGGGTAGTGCGCACATCGAGATCGACAGGTTTTTCAGGCGCTTTCGCATCAAATAAAATACCTTGTTCACTAAAGGTAATATAGATGTCGAAGTAAGGTAAATAGCTGTTAATTTTAATCGCAATATTTTGCTCAACAAACTTTTTTGAATGTAGAGCAACCACACGGTCATGTTTTAAAATAAGAGAAAAGATCGTCTCAAGAACAATCATTAGCATAGTGAGTAGCATATGTGTTTGATTGTGTTCTTTTTGAGAATCACTCATAAGTAGTAACCTAAATCCTGACCTGAAATGAGCATCCTGCTCGCAAAAACTTCAGACTTAAAATAAAAAATGTAATAAAGATGCTTTGTAGAACAGTTTTGCAAAACGATCAAGTCCAATATTTGCTAGTATAGTGCAATCTATAAGATTTTTTGGAAGTTTTTGCACATAAATCATGCAGGAGATGGTGCTAATGGAAAAAGCAGATAGAGCGTTGGATGATATTTTGCAAGAAGATGAAACATTAAAAAAAACAAGAACTAAGCATCATTTTCACCGTAAAAGTAGTTTAGATTTTAGAAAGTACACTAAGCAAATTTGGTTGGCTGGTTTAGGTGCTTTCTCACGTGCGGAAGAGGAAGGCAATAAATTGTTTGACTCACTCGTCCAAGTAGGCGAGGAGCTAGAATCAAAAACCACTGAAATTGCAGATCAAACAGTTGAAAAAGTATCTGAAAAGGCACGTGAATCGGTTACGGATACTAAAGATAAGGTTGAGAAAATCGTAGACCGGAGTGTAAATCATTCTTTGAACCGTATTGGTTTAGTTACGGTCAAAGATATCCAGTACTTGGAAAACTTAATTCTTCAGCTTAACGAAAAAATAGATGTTTTGATTGAAGAAAATAAGAAGTTAAACGAAAAAGTGAATAAAAAGTGATCTGGTTGTGCTTTTGTAGCAATTTCAAGGTTTTTTTGTGATTTATTTTCCAAAAAAGCCTATACAGAGTATTGCGTTTTCACCTAAAGCATTGCTATAAAGGCGTTACGGTAATTTATACTAAACTCTTGGACCTTAAATAAACGATATTAAGAGGACGCGATCCACATGAATAAATCAGAATTAATTGATGCAATTGCAGAAAAAGGGGGTTTGTCTAAGACTGATGCTGGTAAGGCCTTAGACGCTACAATTGCTTCAATCACTGAAGCGCTTAAGTCTGGTGATACAGTTACACTTGTTGGTTTTGGTACTTTCAATGTGAAAGAACGTGCTGCAC